>CAYSBG010000098.1:0-7355 GCA_964429125.1 uncultured Aliiroseovarius sp. | reverse complement strand
CGCGGCGGCGAGCTTGTCCGGCGGCATGTCGCCGGCAATGATCCGCGCCGCCCCGGCGATGCGTGCGCCCTGAATGGCGTTGAGCCCGACCCCGCCAGCACCAATCACCACGGCATTCTGTCCCGGGCGCAATTTGGCGGTGTTGACGACGGCACCAACCCCTGTTGTCACCCCGCAGGCCAGCAGGCTGGCAGCGTCCATCGGCAGGCCTTCGGGCAGGCGCACGACCTGGCTGTGATCAACCACGACTTTTTCGGCGAAAGCACCGCAATTGAGCCCCTGATGCAACACGCCGCCGTCGGGCATGGATACCGGCCCGGTATCGCCATTGTAGGGCGTGGCACAGTAAACCGGGCTGCCGGTCTGACACGGCTGGCAATGGCCGCAGGCACGGATCATGGTGACAACCACAGGGTCCCCCTTGGCCAGCCCACGCACGCCTTTGCCCAGTTTGCTGATGCGGCCGGCAGCCTCGTGGCCGTAAACGGCGGGCAGGGTTCCGCCCCATGCGCCCTCGCCATAAGATACATCGCTCATGCAAATTGCCACGGCGTCCAACGTTACCTCGACAGCGCCGGGGCCGGGGGCGGCCAGCTCGATTTCTTCGATCACCAGCGGTTCGTTGAAGGCATGGCAGACAGCGGCTTTGATCCTGGACATGGCTTTCTCCTTTGGCCGCAGCTTGAGCGCGGGTAGGCGTCATTGCAAGCAGAACCCAACGTTCTAGCGCACCACGGCCTTGAGAAAGATCGGTAAAGAGATGGCCGTCAACAGGAAGGCGATCAGAAACGGTGCGCCGGGGAAATAGATCGGGGCGCTGGGTCCGCTGAAAAAGGCAAACACGCTGGTCAGGATCAGCGGAGCGATGATCGTGGCGATGGCGTTGAGGCTGGCCAGCAGGCCCTGCAATTCCCCCTGTGCGTCATCAGGGGCGCGTTTGGACATGATCCCTTGCATTGCCGGGTCGGCCAGCCCACCGAGGGCGGAAACCGGAGTGGTTGCCAGCACCAGCCAGCCAATGCCAATGAAGCTCAGAAACACAAAGCTGAACAGGCGCAGTCCGGTACCCAGCAGAACCGTGTTGCGTTCGCCTATTCGTCTGAGAACCGGGCGGACCATCATACCCTGGGTGATTGCCATGGAAAGCCCGTAAATTCCAAGCGAGACACCGATCATCCCCGGGCCCCAGCCAAAGCGTTCAGAGCCGAAATAGGGCCATATCGCCGGATACACCACCGAGGCCAGAAAGGTAAGAAAGGCAAAGGCCAGCAGCAACCCGGCGCCGGGCAGTGACGACACCGCCTTGAGCGCGCCCAGCGGGTTTGCGCGGCGCCACAGAAACGGCCGGCGCATTGCCTCGGTCACGCTTTCCGGCAGGACAAAATAGCCGAGTATCAGGTTTAGTCCGGCCAATAGTGCCGCCGCATAGAATGGTGCGCGGGTGCCCAATTCGCCAAGAATACCGCCGGCCAATGGGCCCAAAACAAATCCGATGCCAAAGGCAGCGCCGAACAGGCCGAAATTGGCGGCCTTCTCTTCGGCCAGTGACACGTCGGCGATATAGGCCATGGCGGTGGATTGGGTGGCGGCGGTAATCCCGGCGATGATCCGTGCCGCCAACAACAGCCAGATTGACGAAGTCAGGCCCATCACCAGGTAAACCAGCGCCATGACACCTAACGAGATCAGCAGGATCGGGCGCCGCCCCCAACGGTCCGACAGGTTGCCAAGGGTCGGGCCGAACAAGAATTGCATGGCCGCAAAAGCCGTGGTCAGAACCCCACCCCAAAGCGCGGCACCAGCAAGCCCTTCGCCGGTAAGCTCCCGGATCAACTCGGGAAGAACCGGGATCATCAGACCAATCCCGATTGCATCAATGGTCAGGGTAAGAAAAATGAACAGCAGGGGAAGGTTTTTGAACATGCGCGCCTCGGGTTTGGCGGTATATGGCGTGCGCTACGTCGCGGCGCAAGAGGGCGCACGCGTAGGTGGACAGTTCAGGCGCATCCTGCGGGCTTACCCACCGTCCGGCAAAAACGGCGCGTCAAACGTTTTGGGCTATATCATGAAGCAATTGCGCCAAGCGCACCGGCGCCGCCAGAAACGGAGAATGGCCGGTTTCAATCTCGTGGCGGTTTTCGCCCGGAAATCGCGCCGCCATTTCGGATTGCTGTTCGGGCAAAATGGCCTGATCTTGCAGGCAAGTAATATAGTGGCGCGTTACGGTCAGGGCGCGGCGTGGGGTGAACGCCGTGGTCAACGGCGCCACCGGCTGTGGCGTCAGACGGGCGAGGGCAGCATCGCGCGCGGCAGGCGCACAATCCTGATAAAACCTGTCGGCGGCACTTTTCCGATAGGTGAAACTGAGCCGATCCGGGGCCATCTCGGTTACGCCCTGCATCGTGTGATGTCCGCCAAGGCGCCCCATATGGGCAATGGTCTTGCCGGGCCAGGGTGTATAGGCGCACAGATAAACCAACGCGGAAATTCGTTTGGGTGCAACCTCTGCGGCAAGCGTGATCGGGTAGCCGCCCATGGAATGGCCGACAAGGATGGTGTCGGGCACCAACGCCTGAACAATCGCCCGCGCATAATCGCCCAACGTAACCTGTTCGGGCGGGGTGGGATCAGTGCCATGACTGGGCAGGTCAATGGCCCGGGCCTTGTGACCCAGCTTTGCCAGTTCTTCTTGCAATTCAGCCCAGCACCAGGCCCCATGTGAAGCCCCGTGGATCAGAAGAAACTGCGCCATCAGATATGGCCGATTTCGCTCAGAAACCCGGACAGAAGCGCGGCGTATTCTGCTGGTTTCTCGATGCTGGGCAAATGGCCGACCCCGCGCATCAGCTCAAATCGTGCGCCCTTGATCAGCCCGACGCTTTCGCGCACCAAATCTGCCGGGGTAGAGCCATCTTCGCCCCCGCCGATGCCCAGTGTTGGCAAGGTCAGCCGGGCGGTGCTTTCGTAAAGGTCGGTTTCGCCAATCGCTTCGCAGGCGCCGATGTAACCCTCCTGCGGGGTGCGCAGAACCATGTTCAGGCAGGCCTCGACCGTTTCGGGCGACTCGGCGCGGAACCGGCGCGAAAACCAGCGCTCCATATTGGCAAACGCGATGGCGCCAATGCCGCCCGTTTGGATCTCGCGGATGCGTTCTTGCCAGATGGCCGGGGTGGCGATCTTGGCGGCGGTGTTGGAAAGCACCAGCCCGCGCACCAGGTCCAGCCGCTCGGCGGCCAGCCCTTGGGCGATCATGCCCCCGATGGACAGGCCAAGGAAAACGACTTCGCGCGCGCCCAAATGGTCCAGCAATGCCCCCACATCCGCCACCAGGTCGCCCATGTAATAAGGGCCGTCCGGGCAGGTCGAAAGCCCGTGCCCCCGCATGTCATAGCGGATGATACGCAGGCCCCCAGGCAAGTGTTCCAGCAGGCTGTCCCATATGCGAAGGTCGGTGCCCAACGCGGCGGACAGGACCAGCGCCGGGGCGTCTTTGAGCCCGGTTTCGGCGTCGTGCAGGCGGATATTGCCGCCAATGTCACACATCTGCATGGGCGCCTCCTAGCCGTAGTCCTGCAAGGCACGGGTAAAAACCGGCACGTCGACATTGCCGCCAGAGAGTACCGCAACCACGGTGTCGCCGGCCAGCGACTCGCCGTGAAATAACGCCGCCGCCAAGGCCACCGCGCCGCCGGGCTCAACCACCAGTTTGAGCCGCTGAAACGCCAGCGCCATGGCGCGCTGTGCCTCGGCGTCGCTGACCACCAGGCCGGGGCCGCACAGGCGGCTAAGGATCGGGAAGGTCATCTCGCCCGGTGACGGGGTGATGATCGCGTCGCATAATCCTCCGGCGCTGGTCGCATTGCGCTCGATCCGGCCCGAGGTGAGCGAACGCGCCACATCGTCAAACCCCTCCGGTTCGACCGGGCGCACCCGAAGCCCCGGCGCGTTTGCCTCCAGCGCCAGAGCCACGCCAGAGGTCAGCCCGCCGCCGCCGCAAGGCACCAGCACTTCGCCGGTGGTATCGGGAAGGTCAGCCGCAATTTCCAGCCCGACCGAGGCCTGCCCGGCAATCACTTGTGCGTTGTCGAACGGTTTTATCAGGGTCAGCTGCCGCTCGGCGGCCAGCTGTGCGCCCAGCGCGTCGCGGTCCTCGGTGGCGCGGTCATACAACACCACTTCGGCGCCCAGCGCGCGGGTATTCTCGATTTTCAGCGCCGGGGCGTCTGCGGGCATGATGATCACCGCACTGGTGCCAAAATCCTGCGCGGCCAGCGCAACACCCTGGGCGTGATTGCCGCTGGAAAAGGCAATGACACCTTGCGCGCGCAGGGCCGGTTCCAGCGCCGAGATTGCCGACCGTGCGCCGCGGTATTTGAAACTGCCGGTATGCTGCAGGCATTCCGGTTTGACCAATACCCGCCGCCCGGCGATTTGGTCGAGAAACGGCGAGGACAAAAGCGGCGTATGGCGCGCGTGCCCCTTTAGCCGTTCGCCGGCGGCGCGGATCATTTCGATATTCATGTCATGTCCTTGAGCCAGGCGTGGATCACCTCCAGCGCTTCGGGTTCATCAAGAAACGGCACATGGCCGCGCCCGGGTACTTCGGCGACGCGTATATCCGGGTTTTCGGTGTGCATCCGTGCCACCGTATCAGGATACAGAATATTGGAATTCACCCCATGGACCACCGCCAGGGGCAAGCCTTTGAGCGTGGCAAAGAGCGGCCACAGATCGGGCATTTCCTGCTCGGCCATCGTCTCGACCGCCTCGCGCAAACGCGCGTCGTATTTAAGTGCCAGACCGCCGCCCGCGACCTCGTCAAAGGCAAACCGGACCTCGCGCTGCCAGACCTCTGGCGCCACGTTTTCAAACCCGGCGACCTGCATATATGCGCCGCGAAGCTGCGCGGCTTCTTCAAAGGTGGTGGCCACTGGCGGCAAGCCCAGATAGTCGAGGATGGCGCCTATACCTTCGGCGGCAATATCCGGGCCAATGTCGTTCAGGCATACGCCCAATAGCCGGTCGCGCGCCACGGCACCCAAGCCCATGGCGATCAACCCGCCGCGCGAGGTGCCAAGAATGGCCGCCTTGTCAATCCCGAGGTGGTCAAGAAGCGCCTGCGCGTCGGCGCCTTCCTGCATCAGCGTGTATCCCTCGGGGCCAGGCCAGTCACTTTGCCCGCGCCCGCGATAATCCATGCGGATCAGGCGCACGCCGTCCAGATGCGGGGCAACAAAATCAAAGTCGCGGGTGGTGCGGGTCAGGCCAGCCAGACACAGGACCGGAAGGCCTGCGCCCTCGTCCTCAAAATGCAGGCGGGTTCCGTCGGCGGCGGTGAAAAACGTCATCAGAATTCCTTTGCCAGGTCGGGTATGCCGGCCAGGTCGCTCAGGGTCTCGCGCGGGGTGTGGCCAAGCCGGTCAAGAGGCTCGCCGGCGCGGTTGACCCATACCGCCTGAAACCGATATCCGCGCGCCGCCAACGCGTCCCAACAATTTGAGGATACGAACAAAACATGGCGTGGCGGGCATTCGAAACGGCGCGTGACCAGCTCGTATACTTCCGGCGCCGGTTTGAAGACGCCGACTTCCTCAACGCTGAGCGTGTCATCCAGAACCTCGTTCAGCCCGGCCGACGTGACCGCGCCTTCGAGCATCGCCGGTGAGCCGTTGGACAAGATCGCGGTGTTCATACCCATGTCTTTCAGGTTGGCCAGCATGGCGGGCACTTCGGGATAGGCCGTTAATTCCCAATAGAGTTTTAACAGCCGGTCGCGCAGGTCGCCGTCCCCGGCCAGACCGTTGTTTTCCAATGCCCAGTCAAGTCCGTCCTGGGTGACCAGCCAGAATTCGCGGTGTTCGCGTACCAAGGCGCGGTGCCAAGTATATTGTAACTGCTTGGTACGCCAATCAGCGGCAAGTTTTTGCCAGCAGGCGGCCAGGGCAACGCGTCCCGGCTCTGCCGCTGCCTCGCGCGCAGCGGCAGAAATGTCAAACAAGGTGCCGTAGGCGTCGAAAATGCAGGTGGTAATGGTCATGCGCTTCCTCCCTGACAAGAGACTGGCACATGCCAGAGTTCAGGGGAAGCCCTGGAAGTCTGGTCTCTCTGTGCGTCTGCGGCGTCGCGTAGGCAATCCTGGTGACATACCGCTCAGAGATTGTCGTGCTGTGGCATTGCCAAAACATGAAAGCCGCCATCAACCAGAATGATCTCACCCGAGGTGCAATCGCCATAATCGCAGGCCAGGTACACAGCCGTACCTCCCACCGCCTCAAGCGTCACGTTCCGGCGCAGGGGCGCATTGGCGCCAGTATGGCGAAAGGTTTTCCGTGCCCCGGCGATGGCCGCACCGGCCAGAGTCTTCATCGGCCCGGGTGACACGGCGTTGACACGGATATTCTGTGGCCCAAGGTCGTTGGCGAGATACCGCACACTGGCCTCCAGCGCCGCTTTGGCTGGGCCCATGACGTTGTAAAATGGCGCCACCCGTTGGGAGCCATTGTAGGTCAGGGTAATAATGCTACCCCCGTCGGGCATCATGTCGGCGGCGCGATTGGCGGCGTCGATAAAGGAATAGACCGAGATGTTCATCGAGTTGAGGAAGTTGGCGCGGCTGGTATCCTTGAACCGGCCGGCCAGTTCTTCCTTGTCGGAAAAGCCGATGGCATGGACCAGAAAGTCCATGGTTCCCCAGCGTTCCTTGAGAGCAGCAAAGCCCGCATCCATCGCCGCCTCGTCGGTCACGTCCATGTCGACCAGAAAGTCCGAGCCCACACTTTCCGCCAGCGGCTTGACCCGGTCGCCGAACATTTCGCCCTGATAGGAAAATGCCAGCTCGGCGCCTTCATTCGCCATTGCCTCGGCCACGCCCCAGGCGATGGAACGCTTGTTGGCCACGCCCATGACCAGCCCGCGTTTTCCCTTCATCAGATCCGCCATGTTTTTTTCCCTGTTCTTTATTCCGTAAACTTGCTGAGCAGCATCGACCCGTTGGTGCCACCAAAGCCGAATGAGTTGGTCATCACCGTATCAAGCCCGGCGTTTTTGACCAGGCTGGTGGCAATTTCGGCCGGGTCCAGCGCCGGATCGAGGTTTTCCACGTTGATGGACGGCGCGATAAAGTCATTCTCCAGCATCAGCAGGCAATACACCGCTTCTTGTGCGCCGGTTGCGCCCTGGCTGTGGCCGGTCATCGACTTGGTTGAACTGATCGGTGGCGTGCTGCCCTGGCCAAACACCCGACGCACCGCTTCGACTTCGCCCACATCGCCAACCGGCGTGCTGGTGCCATGGGCATTGATATAGCTGACATTGCGGCCCTTGGGCAGCATGTCCAACGCCAGACGCATGGCGCG
>CAYSBG010000097.1:0-7382 GCA_964429125.1 uncultured Aliiroseovarius sp. | reverse complement strand
GACCCTTGCCGGTTACCGTGCATTCGATCCAGCGCAAGCCCTGGCCGTGGGTGACCACGCCGATCAACTTGTCCTCAGCCTCCAGGATCGGCCCCTGCTCGATGTGGTACTCAAACATCGCGTGCATCTTGCGCGCACCGACTGGTTCGTCGCCCTCCCAGCCAATCCGCTTCAACTCGTCGCCAAAGCGCTTGCCCTCGGCATCAACCCTGTCCTTGGCCCAGTCTTCTTCCAGAACCCCGGCAAAGACACCGCTGGCCAGCATGGCGGGGGCAAAACGTGTGCCCTCTTCGTTGGTCCAGTTGGTAACAACGATCGGGTGTTTGGTCTTGATGTTCAGGTCATTGAGGCTGCGCACCAGCTCCAACCCGGCCAATACGCCCAACACGCCGTCATACTTGCCCCCCGTCGGTTGCGTATCCAGATGCGAGCCAACATAGACTGGTAGCGCGTCAGGGTCCGTACCTTCGCGCCGGGCAAACATGTTGCCCATGGAATCAACCCCCATGGACATGCCTGCTGCCGCGCACCATTTCTGAAACAAAGCCCGGCCTTCGCCATCCTCATCGGTCAGGGTCTGGCGGTTGTTGCCGCCGGCCACGCCGGGGCCGATCTTGGCCATTTCCATCAGGCTATCCCAAAGGCGGTCGCCGTTTACCTTCATGTTAGCTGCGGGGGCTGCCATGTCTCTCTCCCATGTTCCTGTGACCCGGGCGTTTAGGCCTCTTGCACAAAGACTTGCGCTGGGTCGGTTCCTGACCGTATGGTCAAGAAGACAACACCACAACCTGACCAACCGGTCAACAAAATTCTGGACCAATGCATGCAAGGCAATGTGCGCACGCTCACCAAAAAGGAAATTCGTCGCGCGCGCGAGCGGGTGATCCTTGAGGCGGCGGAAAAGGTCTTTGCCGAGGCCGGGTTCGGCGGGGCCACCATGCAGCTGATTGCCGACATGGCCGGACTGCCCAAGGCCAATCTGCATTATTACTTTCCCACAAAGGAATCGCTGTATCGCCGGGTGGTGCAGAACATCTTTGACATCTGGCTCCAGGCTGCTGACACGTTCGATCAGGCCGATGGCCCCGCCGAAGGGATTGGCGCCTATATCGACGCCAAGATGGAGATCAGCCGCCGCTTTCCCGCAGGCTCCAAGGTCTGGGCGTCCGAAGTCATGCACCGCGCCCCGGTTATCCAGGATTACCTGGAAACCACCCTGACCGAATGGACCGAGGGACGTATGGCGATCCTCCAGCGCTGGATTGACGAGGGAAAAATGGCCCCGGTCAACCCGCGTCACTTGCTTTACATGCTGTGGGCGACCACGCAGCATTATGCCGATTTTGGTCACCAGATTGAGACCTTGAATGGAGGTGAGCCGCTGGATGATACTGGCTGGGCCGAGGCCAAGGCATCGGTGAAACAGATCATCCTGCGCGGTATCGGCGTTCAGCCTGACGGCTGAAGGCGGGCGAGGGGGCGCTGCCCCCTCGCGCTCCCCCGGAGTATTTGGGGAAAGATGAAAGGCTTACCCTTTTGCGTTACTGCCCCCGCACAATGCACGCCAGCGGATCAGCTCCGGGGTTGTTGGGGTGCTGTAGCCAGGTGCGTTTGTCCTTGGGAATGGTCATACCAGTGCGTTCATCCACCTCGCCGGGGGCCAACGTGCGCATGGTAATGCAGCCCTCTACCGGGCAGACATTAACGCACAGGTTACAGGCAACGCATTCGTCGTCCTTGACGGTGAACACACGCGCGTCACTCATGGCTATTGCCTGGTGGCTGGTATCTTCGCAGGCGGCAAAGCAGCGGCCGCATTTGATACAGGCATCCTGATCAATCTCGGCCTTGGTTACGAAATCAAGGTTGAGGTTCTGCCAGTCGGTGACCTTGGGCACGGCCAGGCCAACGAAATCTGCGGTGCTTTTATGCCCCTTCTCATCCATCCACTGGCTCAGGCCCGATAGCATCTCCTGCACCACTTTGAAGCCATAGGTCATCGCCGCGGTACACACCTGCACATTGCCCGCGCCCAGCGCCATGAATTCGGCCGCATCGCGCCAGCTGGTAACACCGCCAATGCCGCTGATCGGCAGGCCGGCAGTTTGCGGGTTGCGGGCAATTTCGGCAACCATGTTCATGGCAATCGGCTTGACCGCCGGGCCGCAATAGCCGCCGTGTGTGCCCAAGCCGTCGATCATTGGTTCGGGGCACATGGCATCCAGGTTGACCGAGGTGATCGAATTGATGGTATTGATCAGGCTGACCGCATCGGCACCGCCGCGCATGGCGGCTTCGGCCGGGCCGAGGATATTGGTGATGTTGGGGGTGAGCTTGACGATGCAGGGCCGCGCATAATGCGTTTTCACCCAGCGGGTGATCTGCTCGACATAATCCGGCACCTGGCCAACAGCGCTGCCCATGCCGCGCTCGGCCATACCGTGCGGGCAGCCAAAGTTCAGTTCGACCCCGTCGGCATTGGTTGCCTCGACCTTCTCCAGGATTTCCTTCCAGGCGGCTTCGTCATAGGGCACCATCAGCGACACGATCAGCGCATGATCGGGATAATCCTTTTTGACGCGGGTGATTTCCGCAAGATTGATATCCAGTGAACGGTCGGTGATCAGCTCAATGTTGTTGAGCCCCATCAGGCGTCGGTCCGGGCCATAGATAGCACCGTAGCGGGGGCCGGAAACATTGACCACGGGCGGGCCATCCTCGCCCAGAGTTTTCCACACCACGCCGCCCCAGCCGGCCTCGTAGGCGCGGCGGACGTTGTATTCCTTGTCGGTGGGCGGGGCCGAGGCCAGCCAGAATGGATTAGGGGATGTGATGCCCAGAAAAGTGCTTGTCAGGTCAGCCATGTCTTAGCCCTCCCCCATCAGGTTCATGTGGATGTCTTCGGCGGCGTCGCGCCCTTCGGCCACCGCCGTGACGGTCAGGTCATCGCCGCCAGAGGCACAGTCGCCCCCGGCCCAAACGCCCGCGCGCGAGGTGCGCCCAGTACCATCGACGGCAATCTTGCGCCCGTCTGTGTCCAGCCCCATAGCATCGCCCAGCTTTTGGCCAATGGCTTTCATAACCTGATCGGCAGGGAGGGTAACAGTCTCATCGCTCCCGGTGCGCTGAAAACTGATCGCGCTTACCGCGCCGTCGCCCTCGATCGCAATCGGGGTGGCCTGGGTGATAATGGTGACGCCCTTGGTTGCGGCCAGGTCCTGTTCATAAGTCGAGGCCGGCATGTCCGCGCGGTCGCGCCGATAGGCCAGTGTCACCGATTTCGCGCCAAGCAGCTTTGCCTGAACTGCGGCGTCAATTGCGGTCATGCCGCCGCCGATGACCACCACGTTGTTGCCCACGGCCACGCCGGAAATATCCCCGGCCTGGCGCAGCGCGCTGATCCAGTCAACCGCATCGACAACCCCGTCAAGCGCCTCGCCGTCAATGCCCAGCGCGTTTGTGTCGGTCAGGCCAACACCCAAAAACACCGCGTCGTAATCAGCGCTGAGCGTGTCGAGGTTCAGGCCATTGCCCAGCGCCTTGCCCAGCCTGGTCGTGATACCGCCAATGCCCAGCAACCAGTCCACCTCGCGCGCGGCAAAATTGTCGACGGTTTTGTAAGAGGCGATGCCAAATTCATTCAGGCCACCAGCCTTGGCGCGCGCATCAAACAGCGTCACCTCGTGGCCATACATGGCCAAACGATGCGCTGCCGACAGGCCCGCAGGCCCGGCACCCACCACGGCGATGCGCTTGCCGGTGGGCTTGGCCCGCTCGAACGGCTGCGGTCCCTGCAACATCAGGCGATCCGTGGCGAAACGCTGCAAACGGCCGATTTCTACCGGCTGCTCTTCGGCGGTCATGCGCACGCAGACCTCTTCACACAACGTCTCGGTCGGGCAAACCCGCGCGCACATGCCGCCCAGAATGTTCTGGGTCAGGATCGTGCGGGCGGCCGATTCGGCTGTGCCGGTGGAGATCTGGCGGATGAACAGCGGGATGTCGATTGTGGTCGGACATGCCTCCATACAGGGCGCATCGTGGCAGAAGTAACAGCGATCGGCTGCGACCAGCGCCTCGTGATCATTCAGCGGAGCGTGCAGATCGGCAAAGTTCGCAGTGTAATCCTCTGGCGACAAACGTCCGGCCACTACGCCCGGTGCATTAGCATTTTGTGACAATGGAGCCTCCCTTGACTGGGTTTTTTATATCCTGCCACACGTCCGATTTTTTATCAATTGGTAAAATTAGCCGCTCCAGACTATTTTTCGCCCAGGATCTCTCGCAAGATCTCTTTTGTATGTTCACCGCAACGGGGCGGTGGATGGCGATAGGTAACTGGCGTCTTGCTGAATTTGACAGGGTTACCGATCAGCTCGACCTGCCCGGTTGCGCTCCCTGGATATTCCACGTTGATCTTCATTTCGCGCGCGGCGACCTGTTCGCCGGCGAATACTTCGGGAACGGTATTGATCTCGCCCCCGGGCACGCCAACGCGCTCCATCCCGCTAACGACGTCTTCCTTGGGCATTTCTGATAGCCGCGCAGCCAGCATGGGGATCAGTGCATCGCGGTGTACCAGCCGGTCGCTATTCTTGATGAACCGCACATCCCGAGCCAGATCCGGCATTCCAATCATCTCGACAAAACGGGCGAATTGCGTGTCGTTGCCAACCGCGACAATCGCATGGCCATCCGCACATTCGAACACCTGATACGGAACTATGTTGGGGTGCTGGTTACCCCGCCGTTTGGGTGCCTCGCCCGACAAAAGATAATTCGTTCCCTCGTTTGCCAACCACGAGATCTGCGTATCCAACAACGCGACGTCGATATGTTGTCCCTCGCCAGTACGTTCACGATGCAATAGCGCGGCCAACAGCGAACTGACCCCGTACATGCCGCACATGATGTCGGAAATACCCACACCTACCTTCATTGGCTCGCCCTCTGGCTCTCCCGTCAGGCTCATGATCCCGCCTGCACCCTGGGCCAACAGGTCATAGCCGGGGCGGTGCGCATTGGGGCCGGTTTGGCCAAATCCAGTGATCGACAAGTAAACAATCGACGGGTTGACTGCGCGAATGCTCTCGTAGTCGAGGCCGTATTTCGCCAAGCCGCCAACTTTGAAATTCTCAACCAGCACATCGCATTTCGCCGCCAGTTTGCGGATCGTTTCGGCGCCCTCCGGATCGGCCATATCGATCGCGATAGAGCGTTTGTTGCGATTGGCGGCAAGGTAGTAGGCGCTTTCGCCTGTTGGCGTCCCATCCTCGGATGGCACATAGGGCGGGCCCCACGCGCGGGTGTCATCGCCACGCCCGGGCCGCTCGACCTTTATGACCTCCGCGCCTAAATCGCCCAGATACTGTGTGGCAAAGGGGGCCGCCAGAATACGGGACAGATCCAGCACGCGTATCCCGGCCAACGGCCCATTTGCAGTTTTGGTTGTTTCAGTCATTGGCGCCATGCTCCATTTCTTGCCGTATAAGCGGTATCGCAAAACCGGCGAAAACGAAATGGGCTGTTGGCAGGTTTTGCGCTAGATCTGCCAGCCGTGACGGCGAACCGACGCCAGAATCTGCGCCTCGGCATCCTGAGCGTCAGCCTTGATCGCATTCTTGGCAATGAACCAGTGCAAATACGTGTCAAAGTCCGGGCGGTGGGATTCTACCCTGGCAAAGGACTCGTCCACACCCAGATCGGCAACGTTCAGCATCAGGTGGTGGAAGTCGATCTTGCCAAACAGAATGGCCGGCTTGCCAAAAAACATCGCCGACAAGGCGGCCGAAGAGTTTTCGCTCACCACATAGTCGCAGACCCGTAAAGACTCTGCCATATTCCCAAGGACAATCGAAGCCCTGGGATTGTCTGAAAGAATAGTCTCTAATGCCGCCATTTCAGTGTCTGAATAGGTTTCCTTGGGGTGTAGCCCCAGTAAGATTTTTCGGCTCTGATCCTGCTCAAGCACATGCCTGATCATCTCGATTGGTGCGGCCTCCTGAAAGCTGCGCCGCTCCAGAAGGCGCCCCTGCAAAGGGACGTAAACGATCCCCTCACGCACCGGGTTTGCCGCCTTGCCCTTAAACAGGAAACCACGCCACTTCTCGGCCCAATCATGGGCTGCGTCAGTCTCTAATTCACCCGGATCATAGTCTTTCAACGCCACATCAAACGCCCAGCGTTCCGCGGTTTCCTCGATCCGCCAGTACGGAAAATAATAGGCTAGCCGCAGGTTAAGGGCGCGGGCGTGAAACGGATCTTCCATGAAAAACAGGCTATAGCCATTGCGCGTGGCGCTTTTCTGTCTCTGTTCCTGCGTATTTTGCACAAACTCAACCCGGAAACCTTCGTGCTCAAAAGCAGATTTAATCCGGTTCATCAGGTTGTACTTACCGTCGCGGGCCCGTTTGACCTCGGCCTTTTCAAGGTAAATTCTGAGTATCCGCGCTATCCCCATGGCATGAGCCTAGCGACCAGGATCGGGCGAAACAAGCTAAAGCGGTTGTAAGGACGCGCCGGCGCCGCCATATAGGCCAATGACCAAGGAGGCATCATGAGCAAAACAGATTTCCCCGGCTGGCATGGCACCACCATTATCGGTGTGCGCAAGGGCAATGAAGTGGTTGTGGCGGGTGACGGACAAGTCACCTTGGGCCAAACCGTCATCAAAGGAACTGCGCGCAAGGTGCGGCGGCTTTCACCCGGCGGCCAGGACGGTGTGGTGGGGTTCGCCGGCTCCCCAGCCGACGCGTTCACCTTGCTTGAGCGCCTCGAAGCCAAGCTTGAGGCCACCCCCGGACAATTACAGCGCGCGTGCGTTGATCTGGCCAAGGACTGGCGGACCGACAAGTACCTGCAAAAGCTTGAAGCGATGTTGATCGTCACCGATGGTGCCGAGCTTTATGTGATTACTGGCGCTGGCGATGTGCTGGAACCTGAACACGACATCGCGGCCATCGGCTCGGGAGGAAATTACGCGCTGGCAGCGGCGCGCGCGATGATGAACGGCCACGGCGACGCCGAGAAGATCGCGCGCCGCGCCATGGCCATTGCCGCGGATATTTGCGTTTACACAAACGGTAACCTGACCGTGGAGAAGATCTCGAAATGACCGACCTTACCCCCCGTGAAATTGTATCTGAGCTGGACCGCTTCATCATCGGCCAGAACGACGCCAAACGCGCGGTAGCCGTGGCGCTGCGCAATCGCTGGCGGCGCAAACAATTGCCGTCGGACCTGCGCGACGAGGTATACCCGAAAAATATCCTGATGATCGGCCCCACCGGCGTTGGCAAAACCGAAATCAGTCGCCGCCTGGCAAAACTCGCCCAGGCGCCGTTCATCAAGGTCGAAGCCACCAAGTTTACCGAAGTCGGTTA
>CAYSBG010000096.1:0-7405 GCA_964429125.1 uncultured Aliiroseovarius sp. | reverse complement strand
GGTCCAACCGCCCTGATTGCCGCTTTTCCGGACGCGTTTGAAAGTCGCTCAGAACGAAATCTGCTTGCGGGATGCTGTCGGCCCAGCCCGACCAACCCGTAGTCAAATTGGCAGGATCATTCTGTGCAAGGTAATGCTGCTGTGCCTCCGGACTCAGGGAAAACGCCACACCTCCTTCGGTGCGAACCCAGGAAACTGGGACGACAACCATAACCAGTAGCAGGGTGACTATCGGCACGCCAAAACTGCTGGTTCGATTGGTACGCCCCGCAAGCGCATTGCGTGCGGCAAGAAGGCTTTGCAGGCTGGTATAGGAAACCAGAACCAACAACAGGCCCAGCCCAAGCGTCAACCATTCGAAATGCGCGGGCATGGAACGCCACCAGAAAAAGCCTAGGACCAAGGGGCCCATACCCCACAGCAAGCCAAAGCTGGCAAATGCCGAAAGTCCCGCAAGTGGCCATGGCATTGAGCTGTGATCGCGACGTAGCCGACCGCGCCATCTGACCATGGCATCGGAAATCACCCAAGGATAGATCGCGCAATCAAGCGCTGTGCCGCCAATTCGCGCAGGAGCGCGGCCAATCTCATACCACAATTTTTGCAGATGCAGGTGGAGATAGACAAAGACCGACGCTGCCAATGCCGCCCCGGCAGCAAAGAAATATACAACTTGAGCGGAGACACCGACAAGCGGTAATTTGACTTCATTGGTTGCTACAAAGAAATCAGCATCCTTGACGCTAAGCAAGGTAGTAACGCAAAAACTGAGGATTGTGAGCATTCCGAACCACAAACCTCGCGCATTTCGCACAATCAATTCAATTTTTTCCAGAGGCCCTGAAGGTGTTTGCCTTGGCCGCCGCGCAATATTCCTACAATTCTGAAGCTTCCTTCGCATTGACATTTTCCTGTCGAGAAAAACCTCTTTTCCTGTCCACCATCCTCAAAGCTTGTAAATCACATGCAGACACCTCCTGTCAGCAGGGGGCTTGTGGCGAAGCGGCAGGCATGGTTGGTTTAGCTTCCACACCGAAGGAAGTGATCATGCTTGTTCTACGCGCCCTGCCACCCGGCAATGGCCTGCCCAGCCAGTCGCCCTTTGTCCTGAAAGTCATGGGCTATTTGCATGTGCTTGACCTTGAGTGGCAAATCGACACCCATGCCGATATCCGCAAGCAACCCGCCGGCAAGTTGCCGGTGTTGGTGGACGGCGACACGGTGATTCCCGACAGCGACGCCATTGCCCGCTATGTGCAGGACAAAGCCGGGCGGTGGCTGGATGACGGGTTAAGCGTGCGCGATGCGCTATTGTCGCATGCGATGATCCGCATGGCCGAGGAACACCTGTATTTCCTGGCGGTCTGGAACCGCTGGGCGGTGGACGAAAACTTTGCCCTATTGCGCCCGGGGCTGGAAAAAATCGCGCCCTTCCCGATGTCAAAGATCCTGCCGAATATCATCCGCAAGGGTGTGGTCAAGATGGTCGCAGGCCAGGGAATTGGACGCATGAGTGACGCGCAACGGCTCCAGCGTTTCCAGGCCGATCTGGATGTGATCGAGCAGGTGTTGGGCGACAAGGACTGGCTGTTTGACGGGACCGGGCCGCGCTGCGCGGATCTGTCGATTGCGCCGCTGATTGCGGTGCTTAATGGTAGCCCGGCGGATACCGCCCTGCGCCGCGACCTGTTGGCCCGGCCAAGGCTGCTGGCCTATGGCGAGCGCGCCATGGCCCAAGCATTTCCGGCGGTTGACGCCCTACCTTATCCGCCACGCTGATGGCGCTGTTCCCCTCGCTTCCCAGCCCCGCCGGGCTTGGCGACCTGCTCCGCCGCCACCCCAAGGGGATGGGTCCGCTGATGGCCTATCTCGACGCGCTGTTGCGTGGGGAAAGCGACCTGACGATCGGCGAACGCGAGCTTATCGCTGCTTACGTGTCGGGCCTGAATGCCTGCACCTTTTGCCATTCTTCCCACACGCTTTACGCCGAATTATTCGGCATCAGTCCGGCGAGTCTTGAGACCCTGCTGAAACACCCGGAAAGCGCGCCGTTTGGTGCCAAAATGCAGCCGTTGCTGGCTTATGTGGAAAAGCTTAACCGTCTGCCTGCGCGTCTTGTCGCTATGGATGCGCAAGCGGTTTTCGCCGCCGGGTGGAGCGAGGCGGCGCTGTTTGATGCAGTGCAGATTTGCGGCGCGTTCAACCTGATGAATCGGCTGGTTGAGGGGGCCGGGGTGGATTTTGACTATTCCGACAATCCCGATGCTTTACCCAACCGAACCGCGCGTGCCAAACATGACCATACCTATCTGGATTTTGCCAAGCGGCTTGGTTTGTAGAGGCCGTTAACTGCGTTGGCGCAAGATCTGCGCCGGGCGCATGGCCAGGGCACGCAAGGAAAAGGCAATGCCGGCGACAAGTGTGATCACAATTCCGCCAATTACGATGAGCATCGCAGAAACCGGTTCGAACGCATAGTCCTGCTCCATCACAAACCGGGTCACCGCCCAGCCAGCACCGGCACCGGCGGCAACGGCAACCAAGCCCGCGACCATACCGGTCAAGGCTGTACGCAGGGCAAAGGTTGCCAATACCCCGGCGCGGGTAGCGCCAAGGGTTTTCAGTAGTGCCGCCTCGTAAGCGCGCGCGCGTTCGCCGGCCGCTGCTGCGCCGATCAGCACAACTAGCCCGGTAACCAGTGTCATCAAAGCGCCAAATGCAATGGCCGTGGCGATCTTGCCCATCAGGTCTGTCACCCGATCAATCGCGTTACGTACTGAAATCATGGTGATATTTGGATAGGCATCGCTTAGCTGGCGCAGCAATGTGGCCTCGGCCTCGGGTGCTGCATAGATCGAGGCGATGAAGCTGTGCGGCGCCCCGGCCAGTGCGGCGGGGTTCATGCTAAGGATGAACCCCATGCCCGCGCCGGAGAAATCCACCTCGCGAAACGAGGCGATCGTACCGGTAATGTCGCGGCCCAGAATATTCAGGGTCATGGTATCGCCAAGCTTCAGCCCCATCTCGTCGGCTTCTTCTGCGGCAAAGGAGATGAGCGGCGGGCCAGTATATCCCTCGGGCCACCATTGGCCGGCAAGCAAGGTAGTGCGCGCGGGTAGCGCGGCGGAATAGGTCACACCGCGATCCCCTTGAAGCACCCAATGGTCGCCGGCGACTTCTTGTGCGGGGCGGCCATTTATTTTTGTGATCACACCGCGCAGCATCGGCGCTGCGTCCATTCGGCTTACCTGTGGATCCTCTGCCAGCCGCGCGCGTAGCGGGTCGATTTGGGTGGGTTGGATATCAACCACGAAAAATGCCGGGGCAATTCCCGGGAGTTCGCGTTTGATGGCGCCGCGCAGGTTGTTGTCGATCTGACCAATCGCCGCCAGCACCGACAGGCCAAGGCCAAGCGACAGCATGGTCGCGCCAAGTTCGCCATTTCGACCAGCCAGGGCCGCAAAAGCGAGCCGCAGGCCGGGACGTCCCCGCACCGGGCGGGCACGGGCCAGACGGCGGGCAAGTATGCGGGTTACCAGCGCCATCAGGCGCAACAGCAGCGTCGCGCTTATCACACCAACGGCGGCCCAGATCACCAGCCTCGGCTCGTGCGTGCGCCAGATTGCAAAGCCGATCAGGGCGGCAAGGATAGACACGCTCAGCGCCAGCGGCACCGGGCGTACGCGGCGAGACGGGGCTGCGACATCGCGAAACAGCGCGGCGGGACCTATCCCTTCGAGGCGAGCCAGCGGCCAGAGGGTAAACAAGGCGGCCACGAGGCTGCCGTAGATTGCCGCCTCGATTAGCGGCGCAGGGCGCGGCGTAAAATCGGCGGATACCGGCAGCGAGGCATTGAGGATCGGGCCAATCGCCCATGGGAGAAGCGCGCCCGCAACCAGACCAAGCACCAGCCCCAATGCGGTCAGCGCCGTAACCTGAAAGCCGTAGCTGAGAAACAGCGTGGCCCGGTCGGCGCCGAGGGTCTTCAGTACTGCGATGCTTTCGGTGCGTTCTGCCAACCACGCGCTCAGCGCGGCGGAAATACCGACCCCGCCAATGGCAAGACCGGCCAGACCGATCAGCACCAAAAAGGTGCCAAGGCGATTGACAAAAAACTGCAGGCCGGGCGCTCCGTTGCGCGCATCATGCCAGCGGGCACCGGAAATTGCCGCAGCGGTGTTCGCCTCAAGCGCATCGAGGTCGGTACCCGGCGCCAGGCGCATCCGGTAAGAGACATCAAACAACGACCCGGCGGCGAGCAGACCAGAGCCTTGTAGCGCAGAGCGCCGCACCAGCGAGCGCGGCCCGAGGCTAAAGGCGGCGGTGGCATTGTCAGGCTCCCGCACAAGCGCGGCCATCAACATAAAGGGTTGGCCACCAAGGCGCACCTGGTCGCCCGGCGCGATGCCAAGACGCGCGATCAGCAGCGGATCCATGAGTATGCCGGGCAGGCCATCGGCGCCGTCCAGAGCCGTGGCCAGGGGCAGCGGCGGGTCAAGCACGGGAGCGCCATAGAGCGCCCAATTGTTGTCCACGGCCTTGGCCTGTGTCAGACCGCGCGTGCCATCCTCTGTTACCACCATGGAGCGGAAATCCACCACTTCACCAAGCGTTTGGGAATGCGCGGCAAGCCATTCGCGTTCGTCGGGCGCGGCAAAACGATAGGTGAGTTCAACCGACGCATCGCCCCCCAGGAGCGTCGCCCCTTCGCGGGTCAGCCCGTCCTGAATGGCGTCGCGCACCTGCCCGATCGCGGCGATGGCGCCGACGGACAAGGACAGGCAAATCAGGAAAACGCGAAAGCCGCGGATGCCGCCGCGCAGCTCGCGCAGGGCCAGGCGCAGGGCCAGTTTCACGCCCTTGCCTCGTCAAGGCGCCCATCAACCAAATACGCGACCCGGGCGCAGCGCGCGGCCAGCTTGGCGTCATGGGTGACCAGAACCAAAGTGGTGCCATGGCGCGCGGAAAGGTCAAACAACAGGTCGATGATCCGGGCGCCAGTGGCGCTATCCAGGTTGCCGGTTGGTTCGTCCGCCAACAGCAATGCCGGGCGCGGCGCCATGGCCCGGGCAAGCGCCACGCGTTGCTGTTCGCCGCCTGAAAGCTCGGCCGGGTAATGGCCTCCGCGTTCTGCCAAACCAACGTCGCCAAGCGCCTGCCCGGCGCGCGCAAAGGCGTCTTTGTGCCCGGCAAGTTCGAGAGGGGTTGCAACATTTTCCAGAGCGGTCATTGTGGGGATCAGGTGAAACGACTGGAACACCACAGACAGGCGGTCACGGCGAAACCGGGCAAGGGCATCCTCGGACATCGGGCCGAGCGCCTGGCCGGCGACGCGGATTTCGCCCGAAGTGGCGCGTTCCAGCCCACCCATGAGCATAAGGAGAGACGACTTGCCCGATCCGGACGGCCCTGTCAGCCCAAGGCGTTCGCCCGGCGCAACCGACAGCGTGATGTCATGCAGGATGTCCATGCGCCCGGCATTGCCGGTCAGGCTGAGGCAAACTCTGTCGAGGGTCAGGATCGGCTGGTCCATGGGGCGCCTTTTCAAATCGTTATCGCGGCGAGCATATGCCAGCTTTCGCGGGCTTGCCATGGCTGTTCTTGTCCTTGGGGTCACAGCTACGTCATTGTCGGCAGAGACCGTGATTCTGGCCTTTGGCGATAGCCTGACACAAGGTTATGGGCTGGCACCGGACAAGGGGTTCGTCGCGCAGTTGCAGGCGTGGCTGACAGACGCGGGCGAAGATGTGCGCCTGATCAATGCCGGGGTGTCCGGGGACACGACCGCAGGCGGCGCGGCGCGGCTGGGCTGGAGCCTGACCGAGGACATTGACGCGGTGATTGTCGAACTGGGCGGCAACGACATGTTGCGCGGACTGCCACCAGAGGAGGCCAAGGCCAACCTGGCGGCGATCTTGTCAGAGATCACCGAACGCGGCTTGCCGGTTCTGTTGGTCGGCCTGCCCGCACCGGGAAATTTCGGGCCCGCTTACAAGGCGGATTTTGAAACCCTGTATCCGGCTTTGGCCGAGGAATACGGCGTGCTGCTCTACCCGAATTTCATGGCGGCGCTCACCTCGCAGGGCGACCGGGATGCGGCATTACGCAGCTTTATGCAAGGCGACGGGGTGCATCCGAACGCCGCAGGCGTGGCACGGATTGTGGCGGCGATGGGGCCGAAAATGCGGGAATTGGTCAAGGCCGCGCAATAGGCTTATTCCTCGGGCGGTGCATCATCCCAGCGGTCTGACAGGATGCGGTGCGCATCGCCTTCGGGGTCGTCGTATTGACTGGTTTTCACGGTCCAAAAGAACAGGCCGAGGCCAAATACGCCAAGAAACAGCGAGATCGGGATCAGATAGATCAGAATGTTCACGCGCGTTTCTCCCGTACCAGACGAAGGGAATTCAGCGACACCGTAATTGATGAGGCCGACATGGCCAGGGCCGCAGCCAGCGGGGTGGCGAAACCGGCCAGCGCAACCGGCACGGCGATGGCGTTGTACAGCGCGGCAATGGCAAAGTTTTCCTTGATGCGGCGGGTGGCTTTGCTGGCCAGGTCCACGGCCTCGCCCAATGGCGCAAGGGAATTGCCGAGCAGCACCATGTCCGACACCACCCGCGTTGCCTCAAGTGCGGAGGCGGGCGAGATCGACACATGCGCAGCGGCCAGCGCGGCAGTGTCGTTGAGCCCGTCGCCAACCATCAGAATGTTGTCATCCCCCGCCCCCATTTCCGCGATGATCCGGGCTTTTTCCTCGGGCAGGACGCCGGCGTGCCAGTTCTCTATCCCCAGCGAGTCGGCAATTGCCTTGACCGCGCCGGGCACGTCACCCGATAGCAGGGTCACGCCGAGGCCCCGCGCCTTGAGCGCGCCAACCGCTTCGCGCGCACCGCTACGCAAGGCGTCGGTAAAGGTGAAGGCGGTAATGCGGCTGCCCACGGCCAGGAATGTTGCGGTTCGGCTGGCCGGCGCGGTGCCGACCCATGCGGCACGGCCAAGGCGTATTTTCTGCCCCTGCCAGGTCGCCTCGACCCCGTGGCCCGGAAGCTCGCGAATGTCCGATGCATTGGCCGGCGTCACGTCACGGGCGCGGGCAGCAGCGGCGAGCGCCCGGGCCAACGGATGGGCGCTGTTTTCGGCGAGGGCAAGCGCAAGCGACAGATCCCCGGCGCCAACCTGATCGAGGTTATCCGGGCGCGGGTTACCCTCGGTCAGGGTGCCGGTTTTGTCAAAAACCACATGGGTGACCTCGGCCAGGCGTTCGATCGCCGTCGCGCTTTTCAACAATACGCCCTGTTTATAAAGCCGGCCCGACGCGGCGGTGGTAACCGCCGGCACAGCCAGGCCTAACGCGCAGGGGCAGGTGATGATCAGCACGGAAACCGCGATGCCGATGGACAGG
>CAYSBG010000095.1:0-7439 GCA_964429125.1 uncultured Aliiroseovarius sp. | reverse complement strand
GGGCCAGCATCCTGATCGGCGCCATCACTGCCGGCGCCAGATGCACCCCACCCAGCCCAACTGCCACCCCCGCCAAGGAAGCCAGCAGAAATGGGTTCAACGCCACGCGTCTGATTGTCTGGCCAAGGCCCAGCGCATTGCCCCGCGATAGGGCCGTGACCGCAAAGATATTCGCCCCTGGCACCGCCAGGCCAATCGGCACGGCCAATTGCGCCACCTCGGCAGTCGGCAATGCGGTAATCGCCACAAAGGAAAGGGCGGTGTTGAAGCGCCACGCGGTTTGCCATGCCCCGGCAAAATCCAAAAACCGCTCTGGCCCCGCGCGCCGCACCAGCCAGCCCAAGACCAGCCCCATGCTCATGATAGCCCAGACGGCCGGGCCGGTGCGGGCAATATCTCCAGGCGCAATGGGACGGCTGGAGGCCGCCACAAATATCAGGGCCGGAAACAGCACTTCGAAGTTAAGCCTGTCCAGCCCTGTCCACGCCTTTTCCGACAGGCGCCCGCGCAACAAACCGCCAAGGCCGACGATAAGGAAACTGGGCAGAAGGCCAAGCAGGACGGTTCCAACAATCATCCGCGCGCCCTAGGTGATGCGCCATGTGCGCGCAATCCTATAATTCAAGCGCAAGCTTGGTTCCTTGGGCGATCGCGCGTTTCGCGTCCAGCTCGCCTGCGACATCGGCGCCGCCGATCACATGCGCCTCGACCCCAGCCAACCGCAGAGCATCGGCCAGCGTGCGATTGGAAACCTGCCCGGCACATAACACGATGGTATCGGCGGCGATCCGTTCGGGTTTTTCACGCCCCTCGCCAAAGGAAACATGCAAGCCATCGTCATCTATACGCTCGTAGTTGACACCCGAGCGCATGGTCACGCCCTTCATCTTCAAGGTCGCGCGATGGATCCAGCCGGTGGTCTTGCCCAGCCGTTTGCCCACGCGCTCGTCCTTGCGTTGGAGCAAAGTCACCTGGCGCAGCGGGGCTTGCGGACGCGGCCCTTCGGGCGCCAGCCCGCCGCGCGTCACTTCCGGATCGCCCACACCCCATTCGCGGCGCCATTCCCCGGCGTCCAGCGTCGGGCTATCTGCGGTAGTCAGGAACTCGGCCACGTCAAAACCAATACCGCCCGCACCGATGATCGCCACGCGCCCGCCAACTTCACCACCGCCTGCCAGCACATCTATGTATGACAGCACATTGGCCCCATCCTGGCCGGGGATACCCGGATCGCGCGGGATGACGCCGGTGGCTATCACCACCTCATCGAACCCCTCAAGGTCAGCGGCCCCGACTTCAACGCCCAGCCGTTTTTCGACCCCCAAAACGTCAAGCATGGTCGCATACCACTCGACAAGGCCGTCAAATTCCTCTTTGCCCGGCACTCGTCGGGCCATGTTCAACTGGCCGCCAATTACCGGCGCCTTGTCAAACAAAACCACCTTGTGCCCACGCTCGGCCGCGACCACCGCAGTCGACAACCCCGCAGGGCCGGCGCCAACAATCGCCACGGATTTTGCTTCCGCCGCCGGCACAACCGGCAACTCGGTCTCGTAACAGGCGCGCGGGTTGACCAGACAAGTCGAGATCTTGCCGCCGAATGTGTGGTCCAGACAGGCCTGGTTACAGGCAATACAAGGGGCGATCTCCCCAGCCCTGCCCGCCGCTGCCTTGGCCACGAAATCGGCGTCGGCCAGAAACGGCCGCGCCATCGACACCATGTCTGCCGCCCCCCCGGCCAGCAACCTTTCGGCCACATCCGGTGTGTTGATCCGGTTGGAGGCAATTACCGGGATGCCCACCTTGCCCATCAGCTTTTGCGTAACCCAGGCGAAACCGGCACGAGGAACGCTGGTGGCAATGGTGGGAATGCGCGCCTCGTGCCAGCCAATGCCGGAATTGAGGATGTTGGCGCCGGCCGCCTCCATTGCCTGGGCCAGTTCCACGACCTCGGCAAAACTCGACCCGTCCGGCACCAGATCAATCATGCTCAGCCGATAAATGACGATGAAATCCTCACCTACCGCCGCGCGAACCGCGCGCATCACCTCAAGCGGCAAGCGCATCCGATTTTCATAAGACCCGCCCCAGCGGTCATTGCGCTTGTTTACATGGCGCACCAGGAACTGGTTGAGGAAATAGCCCTCCGAGCCCATGACCTCGACACCGTCATAGCCCGCCTCGCGCGCCCTTGCTGCTGCGGTTGCGAAATCGGCGATCTGTTTCTGTATGCCGTCTTCGTCCAGTTCTTTTGGTGGGAACGGCGAAATCGGGCTTTTCAAGGCACTGGCCGAGACACAATCCGGCCCATAGGCATAACGCCCCGCATGCAGTATTTGCATGGCGATCTTGCCGCCCGCGTCATGCACCCGGTCCGTGACTATCCGTTGATTGGCAATATCCTGAGGCGTAAACAACCCCGCCGCGCCGGGAAAAACCCCACCTTCCGGATTCGGCGCCATGCCGCCGGTGACAATCAGCCCGGCCCCGCCACGCGCACGCGCCGCGTAAAACTCTGCCACCCTCTGCCAGTCCCCGCGTTCTTCCAGCCCGGTATGCATGCTACCCATCAGCACGCGGTTCTTCAAAGTGGTGAAACCCAGATCAAGCGGGGCCAACAGATGCGGGTATTCGGTCATGAATGTCTCCTTCATCGGCAAACCTGCCCGGGACCCGCGCCCCTGTCACGCAAAACCCCGCGTCACTTTGCCGGATTATTCCGGCCACAACCCTGCACGCTCACGGTGCCAAAAAGTCGCCTTTGATGCCTTCAGCCGCCAACACCTCGCCCACCGCCGGGCGCGCCAGAACCTTGCGTGCCAACGCCCCGGTTTTTGGCAATGTCCCGGGTGGCGTATTCAGGTACCGGCCCCACCGCGTGAGCATGGTCAGATAGATATCCAGTAATGAATAGCGCGCGCCCAGAAAATACGGCCCCTCGCCCAGCGCGTCTTCAAGAATGGCATACCATTGTTCCAGCCGCCGTTCCGCCGCCTGCTGAACCGCGTCACCGCCCTCTGGGTCGGTCGTGTAGCGGTCATTGTAGTAATACATCAGGATATCTGGCTGCACCGTGTTGGTCATGAACACCAGCCATTGCAGAAACCTGGCACGGTCCGGATGATCCATCGCAGGAACCAGCCCGCTCTCTGGTGCATTTTCGGCCAGATGCATGCAGATTGCGACGGTCTCAAACATTGCCTTGCCGCCCTTGACCAGCACCGGAATACGCCCGGTCGGGTTAAGCTTCAAATATTGCGCGCCTTTATGGGCATTCCGCTCGCGATCAACCCGGGTCAACGTGAACGGCAGGCCCAACTCCCGCAACACCACATGCGGCGCGAAACTGGCATTGCCGGGGTAATAATGCAGCTCATACATGGCTCACATGGTCTCCAGGCAATGGCGGCGAAAAGCGCTTTTCAGCATGTCCAACTCGGCCCGCAACAAGTCGACTTCGGCGCGTAGATCTTCCCCGGCAAGTTGGCCGGTTATAATCGTGAAACTGCCCAGACGGGTATCGCTGTCCACCTCGGTCACAACAAAGCTCTGCACCCCATCGCTTAGAAATTCGGCAGGAATCGGCACTTCCAGCAAATGCACGCCTTCTCCTGCGGCGCTTAGCCTTACACCCTCAAGCGGTGTGTTCAGATGGCTGACCAGCACATTCGGAGACTCGCCCGCCCCATGCAATTCGCCACGCCAGACGCCCTCGCGAATTGTGGTTTTTAGCAGTCGCATGTCGCCCATTCGCGCCCCCTACAGCTCGGCCCGGGGCCGGCGGCTGAAATTCACATCCCGCAGGATCACTTGATTCATCTGTGGCCCTTCAAAAATCAGATCGATCCAGGCCGCCTCCACCCGTTTTTCGTTCATTTTCGTATAAGCGAGGTCAAATTCGACCATCACCTCGTCCTCGCCCAATGGCAATTCGCGCACGATCTGCTCGGTATTGGGGCCGTGGCGGATATTGAGTCGGGCGAAGATTTCCAACGGTTTTTCCATCTCGACCAGCGTGTTCATCCGGATCAAATGGCGCCGTTTCAAACCCTGCACCGCCTCCGGCGGCAAGTCCAGGACCAATGACAGGAACGAGCCGTCAAAGCGAAACACATCCATGCGCAAACCGTAAGGTGCCAGGTCACGCTCACGCGTGTTGCGTATCTGGCGCAGGGTAATCTCGGAAATCCGGCAATCGTGAAACAGCTTCACTTCGTCGCCAAGCATCGCCTGGCTGGGCGCTGCCGCCTGCCCTGGCGGATGAATCGCCCCACGCCAAAGACGCGGGCGCCAAGCCCAGTCGCAATGCAGGGGTTTTGAAAAGGCCGACGAGCCGATATAGGGCAAGGTCAGCCGATCTTCGGCGACGAACAAGAATCGATCAAGTTCGCCACGCAACCGACCGGCCTGGCCCTGCAAACCACGCAGCGTATTCAGCTCGATCGTCTGCGCACGATCTGCCAGCGCCGACCAGCGTCTGAGCGCTTTGCGTTGCAGGTAGCGCGCCGCAGGGGAATTGATGTGTTTGGCCATAACGCCCGGAATCGCCTTCGGAAACTTTGATTGTTTCCATACTAAAACAAAATAGTTTCCTTAGAGCAAACGATTGAACACAGATAACACACCTTTGCCGGTGTTTTCTCGCTGCCCGTTGGCTGCTTGCATCGCTTTGACGAAATCCGCGAGCAAACGCCGCCCGGTTGCTTCGGTAATTGGCGAATCTGCCAGACTCGAAACAGTGAGGCTGATCAGGTAACCGTTGCTGGAATACATGGCCCGCCAATAGGAATTGCTCAAATCATTTGGCCGCCGCGCAGACGTGTCGCGCGCGCGCACAAACAGAACCCCGCCCTCAAGCTCGGCACTTTTCACCCCGCCCTGACCATTTCCCTCGCTGAAATAGCGCTGCAACGCCGCAGGCGAGGCGGCTGCCCGGTCGCTGATTGGCGTCGCCGAAACACTTAACAGGGCCGGGTTGGCGACCGTCGTATCCTGCGGGTTTCCCGAAATGGATGCACATTGGCCAAGCGCGATGAAGCCACCACCGCCGCGGCTTACCCGGGTGGATTTCTGCACGCAGAAACCTTGCGGCCCGGCCACAGTAACGCGCCCATTGGCGATGCGGGCTGTGGTCGGCGCCTTGGACCGGGACATACCCGCCAATACGCCGCCACCAGTTTGACTGCACGCTGCAAGAAAGGCCAACATCATCCCCTGCAGCGCCAGGCGACGCAGGCGTTTGGGTTGGCCCAACGACATCCCTTAAAGGTCCATATAAATGTGTTTTTCGGCCTTGGCACCCGGATGCGTCACCGCACCCTTGTAGGTCGCGCCAACTTGTTGGGAATATTTCCACAGCGCGCCTGAACTATAGATCGTCTCACGCGGGCCCTTCCAGTCAGCTTTGCGGGCGGCAAGTTCTGCTTCGCTCAGGTCGACATCAATCGTGCCTTTGATCGCATCGATTGTGATCATGTCGCCATTTTTCAGCAGGGCGATCGGCCCGCCATGGGCGGCTTCCGGCCCCACATGGCCAACGCAGAAGCCGCGCGTGGCGCCGGAAAAACGCCCATCCGTCAGCAACGCAACCTTTTTGCCCATGCCTTGGCCGGAAATCGCCGCAGTCGTGGCCAGCATTTCGCGCATGCCGGGGCCGCCGGACGGGCCTTCGTTACGAATAACGAACACGTCGCCTTCGCTATAGGCGCGGTTCTGCACGGCTTCGAATGCATCTTCTTCACATTCAAATACCAGGGCCGGGCCAGTGAATATCTGTTGGTCCTTGCTCATCCCGGCGACTTTGACGATAGCGCCCTCCGGAGCGATATTTCCCTTCTGGCCAACCACGCCTCCGGTCTCGGTGATCGGGTTGTCAACCGAATAGATCACCCGGCCATCAGCCTCGGCGTCGATCTTGTCGAGTTCTTCGCCGATGGAATTGCCCGATGCGGTCATGCAATCCTCATGGATCAGCCCAGCCTTGCGCAACTCCTTGAGGACCACCGGCACCCCGCCGGCCTCGTAAAGATCCTTGGCCACATACTGCCCGCCCGGCTTAAGGTCGGCGATATAGGGCGTGTCCCGGAAAATGTCGCATACATCTTCAAGGAAGAAGTCGATCCCCGCCTCGTGGGCAATCGCCGGAAGGTGCAGCCCGGCATTGGTCGAGCCGCCCGTCGCGGCAACGACCCGGGCGGCGTTTTCAAGGCTTTCGCGGGTGACAATGTCGCGCGCACGGATGTTCTTTTCGATCAGGTTCATCACCGCACGGCCGCTTTCCATTCCGTAATGGTCACGGCTCTCATATGGTGCGGGCATGCCAGACGAATTCAGCAAAGCCAGCCCGATAGCTTCGGAAACACAGGCCATGGTGTTTGCCGTGAACTGCCCGCCACAGGAACCGGAAGACGGACAGGCGATCCGCTCCATGATTTCCAACTCGGCCGTCGAGAGATTGCCCGCCTGGTTCTGGCCAACGCCCTCAAACAGGTCCTGAACGGTGATGTCCTTGCCCTTGTAACGCCCCGGCAAGATCGAGCCGCCATAGATGAAAACGGAAGGCGTGTTCAGGCGCACCATCACCATCATCATCCCCGGCAGGCTCTTGTCACAGCCCGCCAGCCCCACCAACGCGTCATAGCAATGCCCGCGCATCGTCAACTCGACACTGTCGGCAATCGCCTCGCGGCTGGCGAGGCTCGCGCGCATCCCCTCGTGGCCCATGGCGATGCCGTCGGTCACAGTAATGGTGGTAAACTCGCGCGGCGTGCCTTTTGCCTCTTTCACACCCATTTTGACCGCCTGTGCCTGGCGGTTCAGGGATATATTGCACGGCGCAGCTTCGTTCCAGCAGGTGGCAACGCCGACCAGCGGCTGATGGATTTCGTCCTCCGACAGGCCCATCGCATAAAGGTAGGAACGGTGCGGCGCTCGCTCGGGGCCTTCGGTCACGTAGCGGCTCGGCAAATTCGATTTGTGTTGATTGGAACCTGACATCTGGGTCTCCCTGAATTTTCTCACAACCGGGATATTCCGCTTGGCCCCCTTGCACAAGGCTGCAATCCGCGCAGCAAAGCGCCATTGCCGCAGTTTTTCATATTCTTACCAATTTTAGCGCAAAATTTACTGTCAGATTTTTACCAAGGGCAGATATGGGTCTGTTCGTGGTTCGGAGTTCCGCAAGGTTTCGTGCATTCAACAATTTCATATTTGATGAAGGCGGCGCTGTTACCGTCGATTTTATTGTTTTGACCAGCGCTGTTGTTGGCCTTGGCGCGTCGGTTCTAGTCACGACCGGCTCTGAAATCACCGGGCTGGGCAAACGCGTCAACGACTACCTGATCGAGCTGGCCGATGGCAGCATCCTGACCATCAGCGCCAATGATTCTTCGGGCTGGAGCTACCTGCCATTCTGGCCATCCAAATGGGATTTGCGTATT
>CAYSBG010000094.1:0-7471 GCA_964429125.1 uncultured Aliiroseovarius sp. | reverse complement strand
GCCCCGCCGCCAGCACGATCAGCGGAAACGGCAGGCCCAGGAAAAAGATCGCCACAAACGACATTGCCGCCAAAATCCAGTGCGCCGGACCTTTCAGGGCCTTACGGGCAATACGCAACAACGCTTCGATGACAATGATCACCACCGCCGCCTTGATGCCGGTAAACATCGCCGCCACCAGTGGCACCGCCCCCCAAAGCGCGTATCCCATCGCCAGTGCGAGCATGAACAGCGCCCCGGGCACCACAAACAGCAGCCCGGCGATCAGCCCGCCCTTTACCCCATGCAGGCGCCAGCCCGCATAGGTGGCCATTTGTGTTGCCTCGGGCCCGGGCAGCAACATGCAAAAGGAAAGCGCGTTAAGGAATTGCGCCTCGCTCATCCAGGGCCGGTCCTCGACCAGCTCCTTGTGCATCACCGCGATCTGCGCGGCCGGGCCGCCAAAGGACAGAATGCCGATGCGCCAGAAAACACGTGCGGCCTCGGCCAGGCTGGGTTTTGCGGACTTGTGCATGGGCTTCCCTTGAATTGGACCTCTGATGCCAAGCGGGCAGAACCCTGTCAATCTACCTGCTTGGAAGGGGTTTTGTAGGCGGCTTTGGCGCGCTATGCTTGGCCTGGATGCGAACAGGAGAAAACTCTCACCACAGAGACGATTGAAAACCTGCGTTGGCAGGACCGCACCAGTCTGGTTTACGGGTGGCTGTTGTTGTTTTTTCCGGTTGGATTGTTCGGCCTCTGGACCAGTACCCGCTTTGAGAAGATGCGAAAACGGCAGCTCACCGGCCTGGTCGCGGCGGTGGTAATCGTCGCAAGTTCCGGGTTCATCCATCTGCTGATTGCTTTGTGTGGCGCGACTCGCGCAAGACGGCCCGCAACTTTGCCATCGGGGCGGGGTCATCGGCTTGTTGGCATTGGTTTCGGCCGGAGCAGGCGGTGGCGGGTTTGGCGCAGGCTCCTGCGCCGAGGTGCAAAGCGATGGGCAATACACCTATTACCGCGACAGCGATTGCAATGTGATCGGGCGTTGGCTGAATTGATTGGTTGGCCACACGGCGCAAGAAAAGTCGCTTGATGCCCGGTGTGGTTTCTCTTTAAATGGCGGATATCCCGGCAGGAGCAGCACAGATGGCAAAACAGGCAGACCCCCAGCGTACCGGGTTTGGCCCTGGGCGTTTTATCCTGCTGTTTACCTTGTTCACGCTGTTGGCGTTTGATTTGCCAATGTTTGCCCGGGCAGATGGTTTTCTTGCCGATGCTTCGGTTGCAGATCGATACCTGACTCTGGGATTGTTGGTGATGCTGGTGGTATTCCTGCAGGTGGCAAGCTTTGTCCTGCTTTCCTTGGTTTCGATACGGGTGATGAAACTGGTCGCGATCGTTATCCTGCTGCTCAATGCTTTTGCATTCTACTTTATCTACACCTACGGAACGCTGATCGACATCAACGTGATCCGCAGCGTTTTTGCCACCGACACTAAAACCACCACCGACCTTTTGCACCCTAAAATGATCTTGTTTGTTGGCATTCTGGGGCTGCTTCCGGCGGTCATTGTGGCCCGGGTCCACGTGGTTCGTACACCCCGTTGGCGTCAGGTTGGCCTTTTGGTGGCGACTGTCGCGGCATTTTTTGGCTACGCCTTTGGTGCGTCCTACCAATGGCTCTGGTTTGATCGGCATATGACGGTGCTGGGCAGCCTGTCGCTTCCCTGGAGCTATGTCATCAATACCGGGCGCTACCTGCGCCAGGAAGCGGCCCTGAATCGTGAACAGGTGCTGCTGCCAGATGGGGAATTTGTCAGAGACCTGCCAGAAGGGCAACGCCAGGTCGTGGTGTTGGTCATTGGGGAAAGCGCACGGGCGGCAAACCATACGCTTTACGGCTATGCGCGCGAAACCAACCCCTATACCAAGGCCCTTGGGCTGGTGGCATTACCCGGCGCGCGCTCCTGCGCCACATATACGCTGGCCGGGTTGGCCTGCATGCTTACCCACGAGGGGCAGGAGGCCTCGGTGACCACAGATCAAGAGCCGCTGGGTTCGTATCTGCAGCGCCAGGGGGTCGAGGTGATCTGGCGCACCAATTCCTCGGGCGAGCCACCGGAAAAAGTGGCGCAATATGTTTCGATGGATGTGCTGCGGGGCGCCTGCGAGGCCAAGGGCTGTGCTGCGCGCAATTCTGAACAAGCATTGCTGGAAGGGTTGGGCGCGCTGATCGAGGGCGCGCCTGGCGACCGGGTTTTCGTCGTCCTGCATCAAGGAAATGGTAGCCATGGCCCGGCCTATTACGACCAATACCCGCCCGCCTTCGAACGCTTCACGCCAGTTTGTGATACGGTGCAGATCCAGTCCTGTTCTCATGAGGAACTGGTCAATGCCTATGACAACACCATTGTTTATACCGATTACATGTTGTCCCAGGTTATCAAGGTGTTGCAGGGGTTGGAAAATACTCGATCTGTGATGATCTATGCTTCCGATCATGGTGAATCCCTGGGCGAGCAGGGCTTGTATCTGCATGGCATGCCCAATGCGGTTGCCCCGGATTTCCAGCGGGATATTCCCATGCTGGTGTGGGTGTCGCAGGCGTTTGCCCGCGCGCGCGAAACGACCGCCGCGCGGCTGACAGAACGCGGGCCGTTTGGCCTGGACAATGTATTTCATTCGGTCCTTGGCGCCTTTGGCCTGCAAAGCCCGGTTTACAAACCCGAGTATGATATATTTTCCCCGTGACCAGGCTTAAACCCAAGCGCGAAAGCCAGCGGCAATTGCTGCGCGGTCGTAGCGAGTTGTCAGCCATTCACGGATAGGCATGGCGCAGGTGTTTATGTCGGTTTCGTAGGCTTCCAACAAGGCATCAAGCACCCCGGTTTCGGCAATCTTCCAGTGCAGGAATTTGAAAGAAAGCTGTTTTTTGGCCTCGTCAATCGGGGCAAGACCTTGGTCTAGCAGGTAAAGTGCGGACGCCAGCCCGGTGCGGTCGGCGCCGGATTTGCAGTGGATCAGCAGCGGCTTTTCCGCCGCCTCCATCAGCTCCAGCAGACGCACATACTCTTGGCCCTCCGCCAGCCGCCCGGCCAGAAGGTTCATGTGCAACAGTGTAATACCCTGGGCGTCGCAGGCTTCCTGTTCAAACTGAACCGAGGCAAAATGTTGTTGGCCGCGCAGGTTGATTATGGTTTTCAACCCCAGTTCCTGAAACTGCCCATAGCGGTTTCGCCCAGGTTGGTTAGAGCGCCACACCCCGTCGGCGACCCGATGCAGATTGGTCCAACGGCGACGGAAAAAAGCGAAATCTATCAGGTGGTTATGCCAGGCTGCGCGGCGCCGCCCCTTGGCCGTGACAATATCAATGCCGCCGGTATCCTTGAACGCGCGTTTCCAGTTTCTGAAACGTTTTAGAGGGGTGTTGCTCACCGGGTTGAAAGCTCCTGAATTTCTTAATCCATCCGGTGCTTTTGCCGTGATATCAGCGGCAGAGCAATATAAAACTGTTCCAACCTGCCGCAGCGTAAGACTTGAACCAATCTTGCGCGTCCCTAACATCAGAGTATGTCGCACCAAGTCGTATTCGTCCGGCGCGACACGCGTAAGCGTGCAACAGGAGGCATGTGTGCAGATACCCGATTTTGAACCCCGCAACCCTGACTTCCTTTCGCGCACCAATCTTGGTTTTCGCCAACAGGCCTTCATGGTATTTCTCGGTGCGGAATTGACCAAGGTGGCCCCGGGGGCGGTGGAAATCCGCCTGCCGTGGCAAGAGGGGCTCAGCCAACAGCACGGGTATTTTCACGGCGGAGCAATCGGGGCGATTGCCGATGTGGCTGGCGGGTTCGCCGCCTTTACCCTGATGGGGCGACGCGAGTCCATCGTTACCGTGGAATACAAGGTCAACATGGTGGCGCCGGCGATCGGCCAGACGGTGCTGGCACGCGGGCAGGTGTTGCGCGCGGGGCGTCAGATTACTGTCGCCGAGGCGCGCCTGTACGGGGTCAGGGACGGGGTCGAGAAGCTATGCGCCACGGCTTTGGGCACCTTCATGTGCGTGGCCGATCAGGGGTCCAGCGCCTGATACGTGGCGGTCATGAACGCCTCACCAATCGGGATGATCGAACCCAGATACTGGGTCATCACCACGCCGATCAGATCCTCGAGCGGATCTATCCAGAAAAAGGTGCTGGCCGCCCCGGCCCAGCCATGCTCGCCCATGCTGGTGGGCAGCAATGCGGCGCCGGGGTTGCTCATGACCCGCCCGCCCAGCCCAAAGCCATAGCCGCCGAAAACAAACGGGCCGATGGCCAGGGGCTTCTGGCTTTCGGGAATACGGTCGGTCCAGAGCATTTCCACCGATTTCCGCGACAACAGCCGGGTGCCGTCCGCAGCGCACCCCGAGGCCAGGAAACGCGCTATCAGCGTGTAGTCGTCCAGCGTCGAAAATAGCCCCATCCCGCCGCGCCGAAAATCCGGGTTGTCGTGCGGATGTTCCACCGACATATCTGCAGCAATCAGTTTCTGGGGCGGTGTGGCAAACTCCTTGACATCGTTGATCGAGGACTTGCCAAATACCGGCGCAATGCGCGCCTGCGCGTGGGGAGGCACCTGAAAGCCGGTATCGGTCAGGCCCAGAGGGGTTGAAATGTAGTCGGCAATGATATCGCCCAGCCTGCGCCCCTCAATCACCTCCAACACCCTGCCAAGCACGTCTGTTGCAACTGAATATTGCCACTTGCTGCCGGGTTGAAAGGCCAGCGGTAGCGTGGCGACCAGATCGACGATTTCGGCAAAATCCATGTCGCCGCGGTGCATTTGCGTATCGCGATACAGCGCCGCAACCGGGCAGTCGGCAAGAAAGCCATAGGACAGCCCGGCGCGGTGGGTCAGCAGATGCTCTATGGTGATCGGCGCGGCCCGGACAAGGCTGCCATCGTCGGCCAGCACCTGCATCTTGGCAAATTCCGGCAAGTAGGCGGCGAGTGGATCAAAAAGGTTCAACCGCCCGCGTTCCAACGCCATCATGATGATGGCGGCAACAACCGGCTTGGTCATGGAATATATCCGGTAAATCGGCTTGTCGGCCATATCCACCCCGTTCAAAGGGTCGCCCTGTCCATAGCGCCCCCGGGCAAAGCTGCCGCCTGCTCGCAAGATATTCCATTCAATCCCGGGTAGGGCGCCCGCATCCACGTATCGCCGTGCCACCTGTTCAATTCTGTCCAGCCGTTTCATCGTCTCTCCCGTGCCCGTGTTTCCCTCAATATACGGGGGCAGGGCGGGCAAGGCCAGAACAGACCCGCCCTTTCATCTTTCCCAAATACTCCCGCCGGAGGCATGAAATCCATGCCAGCCTTTGCCAGCGTCGCGCGGTTCAGGGGCAGGTTGAGGCCGCAGGGTTGGCCGGATTGGCAAGTTCCACCACTTTCGGACAGGCCCCCTTGAAACATCCTTGCACCCAATCACGCACTTCGCGCCATAGCGGCGTACCCCCGGCCAATACCTCCATCCGGGCGAATTGCCGATTATTGCGAAGGGTGATGTGGCGGGTGCAGTTTGGGCCAAGGCCGGAAAGGTTGGCGCGCGCGGCGGTTGCTGCTGCCAGGCCGTCACGCGATAGCTGGCGCAGGGTCACGCCAACAGGGGCGGGCAGCATGCCGCCGACCCCGGCCATGGCGGTAACGTCGGCAAGCGAGGTGCGTTGCAGGGTTGGCGTGGTGATGTAGTCGCGCTGCACCAGGTAATTGTCAAAGCAATCGGCCCGAGGCGCCTTGGTTGCGGCAACGCAGCTGGCGTCAAGCGCCGTATTGCGCACCCCCTGAAACGATCGCGCCTGGCGCGCGCGCAGATCCATCATCTGCGCATAGGACGGGGTCGCGGCCAGCAGGGTGTAGTCGATGCGCCCATCCTGCATATCAATACTGGCACCTGCGTCCAGTACCGCGACAGTGATTGCCTCGGGATAGCGCGCGGCGATCCGGTCCAGATGGCTGCGCGCACCGCTGGCCCCGGCAGAATCGCCGCTGACGATCAGATAACGCGCGTCGCTGAGGCGCGGCATCTTGTACGCCCCGCCGTCCTCGCCCGTGCGGATATTCAGGCCGCTATCGAGTGCGTCCAACATGGCGTTGACGATTTCTTCGCCCATGAAGGCAATGCGGCTGACCGTCGCCGGATTGTCGGCCGGATCAATGGATATGGCCGCACCGGCCGGGGCATTTCCAATCCATCCGTCCGAAGAGCAATAGGCGGCAAGCACCTGATTAGCCATGGCAAACATGTTTTTTGGCCGATCCGCGAACATACCTGTGCCCTCTATCGCCGCCGGGTAGCCTAGGGAAGACATTAACCCGGGCTTGTTGGTCTGTTTACCCGGCGCCATGCAAAAACGTTTCTGACACTCCGCAAACGAACGACAGGATCCGCCGCCCTTCAGGTGGATTTGCCACGCCGCCAATAGCGGGTTGGCTTGCCCGTTTGGCAAGGTGGCAGGCGCCGGGCGCACGTAGATGACCGCGGGTGAGCCGTCGTTGCAAACCGCCGGGGCAGGCAGGGTCACCCGTACCAGAGGGCGCGAAGTCCCTCCCCACGCCGGCAATTCGCCGCTCCAGGCCGGGGCATTCGTTCCAGGCAGGCCGCCAGGGCAAAAGCTTGCATCCAGGGCCGGGGCCGCAGGGCCGGAAGCAATTTGTGCGGTTGCGGGCAGGGCCAGAAACAAACAGGCTATCAAAAGGCTCAATAGCTGATGGATAAAAGTGCCGCGTAAATGCATTGTAAATCTCCTGTCTAGAGCATGTCGCACCAAATCGAATTCGTCCGGTGGGGCGAACGCATTTGCGTGCGCAAATGCTGCCTCGCCCCGCCGGACGAATACCGGAATCTGATAAGGCGCGGCATGCTTTAATCACGCAAGCCGTTCTTTAAAGCGTGGGTAGCGCAAGTAGGTAATTCCCCCGTATCTAGGGTAATACCTCGTTAATGATCTGCCAATTTGACTGATTGATCAAGTGTAAGACATGCGTGAAACGAATAAGATTTCTGGTAATCCGGGAGCGGCGTGGTTGCTGCGGTTGGCTAAAGCGTTTCGAGTTCATGTTGAGGCACAACATGAACTCGAAACGTCCATGACATTGAGAGGGCGCGAGCGTTTCGACGCACCGCAATTTCTGGTCTGGATATGAAAGCGGGATAAAGTGCAGGTTTCTGTTGCCAGGTACCTGCGAACCCCGCTTTACGCGGCTAGGCATAAAGACTTAGTTTCGGCGACCCGAACTGCTTACGCAGCCAGAGCCATTGCCGGAGCACGATTGTCATTAGCAATTGTACATTTTGAACCGATAACGGTGGTATCTCACCGAAACAAAGCTAACCCCTTTAGACGTCCGTCGATCCTGTTTCGACCCCATGTTCCCCTAATGAAGGATGTTTGGTGGAGTCGCCGGGTACCGCCCCCGGGTCCGATCCGCTTATTACGAGCGCG
>CAYSBG010000093.1:0-7473 GCA_964429125.1 uncultured Aliiroseovarius sp. | reverse complement strand
GCGAGAGATTGATGCGCTTGACGGGGCGATGGGTCGGCTTGCGGATATGGCCGGGATTCAGTTCCGCTTGCTTAATCGACGCAAAGGCCCGGCCGTCCAGGGCCCGCGCGCGCAGTCCGACCGGAAAGCCTATCGCAAGGCCGCGATTTCGATAGCCGATGCAACGCCACTCCTTACAGTAATCGAGGGCGAAGCGTCTGGTTTTCTTAAAGATTCTCATGCAGTCACTGGCATCATTTTGGCGGATGGCTCCGAGGTCCGATGTGGCGCGACGGTGTTAACGACAGGAACATTTCTTCGGGGGATAATCCATGTCGGACACGTCCAAACCAATGGTGGACGTCTTGGCGACAGGCCATCTATCGCATTGGCTCAAGCGATTGATTCCTTCGACCTGCCGCGGGGGCGGCTAAAAACCGGCACGCCTCCACGGTTGGATGGCAGGACGATTCATTGGGAGATTCTTGATCGGCAACCGGGGGATGATACCCCTGAAATGTTTTCCTTCCTTTCGAAAAAACCGCCTTTGCGGCAGATTTCTTGCGGGATTACCCACACGAATTCTACAACGCATGATATAATTCGCGATAACCTCAATGCATCGGCGATGTATGGCGGAATGATTGACGGAGTCGGTCCTCGATACTGTCCTTCTATAGAGGACAAGATTACCCGATTCGCAGACAAGGAATCCCATCAGGTATTTTTGGAGCCAGAGGGGCTGGACACCCATTCCGTTTACCCCAACGGAATCTCGACCTCTTTACCTGTCGAAGTGCAGTTGGCGTATGTGCGATCCATCAAGGGACTTGAGCGCGCAGAGATCACTCAACCTGGCTATGCAATAGAGTACGATTTTATCGATCCGAGAGCGCTTTCCAATTCGCTTGAGGTTCGTAACGCTCCAAATCTCTTTTTCGCAGGGCAAATCAACGGCACGACGGGCTATGAGGAAGCGGCCGCCCAAGGACTGGTTGCGGGCCTGAACGCGGCGCGGCGCGCATTGGGTGGCGCGCCGGTGCTGTTTTCTCGGATGACGTCCTATATTGGCGTCATGATTGATGACCTGACTACCAAAGGGGTGACCGAACCCTATCGCATGTTTACATCGCGAGCGGAGTTTCGTTTGTCCCTTCGCGCTGACAATGCCGATCAACGCTTGACGCCGTTTGGGATAAGCGCAGGATGTGTGGGCGAACAGCGCGCCGAGGTGTTCGCGCGAAAGCAAGAAGCGCTGGAAAGAGCAGTAACAACCCTTAAAGCACAGACATATTCCCCTCAACAGGCAAACGATGCCGGCATCGCCGTTCGATTAGACGGGAAAAAGCGCACCGCGTTTGATCTGCTTGCGATTCCTGGGATTTCTTTTAGGGATATTGTCGGGCTCTCCGAGGAGGCTCAAGAAATCCCCGAGAAAATTCGCATCCAGGTGGCCAAGGACGCGCTTTACGCAAATTACATAGCAAGGCAGCAATCTGATATCCTTGCCCTTAAGCGAGACGAGTCCCTGGGAATACCGGATCAAATCCAGTTTCGCGGCATGGCCGGCCTGTCGAATGAGATCGCAGAAAGGCTGGAGGCGGTGCGACCCAAAACATTGGGCCAAGCTGGCAGAATCGAAGGTGTAACCCCTGCGGCGCTAACCCTCATTTTGGGTCGAATTCGCGCGGACCAGAGAAAGAAAGTGGGATGAGCGGCGCTCAAGCGTTTGAGGTCTCTAACGATGTTTCACGTGAAACACTGGGGCGTCTCGGGCTTTATGCGGGTTTGCTGAAAAAGTGGAACAAGTCGATAAATCTGGTTGGCCGCTCAACACTTCCAAATCTCTGGGCGCGCCATTTTCAGGATTCAGCACAGATTTTCGAACTTTTTCCACCGTCAACAACATCGTATGCTGATTTGGGAAGCGGGGCCGGTTTACCCGGTTTGGTTATCGCGACGCTCGCCAAGCAATCTGGTGCGGAATTCCGTACAACTTGCGTGGAAAGTGATCAGCGCAAAGCGGTTTTTCTCCGAACGGTGATTCGGGAGTTGCAGCTAAACGCTACGGTGGTAGCACAAAGAATCGAGACAGCAGCCCCTCTCAGCGCAGAAGTTTTATCTGCCAGGGCGCTCGCGCCGCTTTCCAAGCTATTGCCCTTTGCCAAACGACACCTGACCCCTGATGGCAAAGCAATTTTCCTTAAGGGATCTGGATACTTGCGTGAAATAGAACAGGTTCAACGCGAATGGTCGTTTGACATCCAGACCATTCCAAGCAAAACAGACCCCGACGGCGCAGTTCTGATCCTTGGAGGCATCCGGCGTGAATGACCCAACCCGGGCGAAAGCCCCAAATATAATCGCAATTACCAACCAAAAAGGCGGTGTGGGTAAAACCACCACAGCGATTAACCTTGGCGCAGCGTTGGCAGGCGAGAACAAGCGCGTTCTCCTCGTCGATCTGGACCCGCAAGGAAACGCCTCAACAGGATTAGGCGTCGACCCAGAAGCGCGAAAGTTTACGACTTACGATCTATTGCTGGATGACGCACCGTTGGCGGATGTTCTACAGCGAACGGAAGTCGAAAACCTGATGTTGGCGCCGGCCACCACCGATCTTTCCTCGGCTGATATCGAGCTGGTCTCGAATGAAAAACGAAGTTTCTTGCTGCATGACGCCCTCCGTCAGGTGGCCATCGATCAATACGCCTTTGACTTTATCCTGATTGACTGCCCGCCTTCCTTGAACCTGCTGACGGTAAATGCCATGGTCGCCGCGCATTCCGTCTTGGTTCCGTTGCAGAGCGAATTCTTTGCCCTGGAGGGGCTTTCGCAATTGATGCTCAGTATTCGCGAGGTCCGTCAGACCGCCAATCCGAAACTTCGTATCGCTGGGGTGGTTCTGACAATGTACGACAAACGCAACAACCTGTCTCAGCAGGTAGAAGCCGATGCGCGCGAATACCTGGGCGAGTTGGTTTACAAAGTGGTTATTCCGCGCAATGTCCGTGTCAGCGAGGCGCCGTCGTATGCGCTCCCGGTGCTGGCTTATGATCCCGCATCCAAAGGGAGCCAGGCCTACCGTGCCTTGGCCAAAGAAGTGCTGGCTACAGCGTAGGAGGTTGAAATGGCAGGAAAACGTCAAACTGGGCTGGGGCGGGGTCTGTCCGCATTGATGGCGGATGTGATAAGCGACGAGCCAAGCGCCGACGATGGCGTCGCGGTCAAGCATGACCAGCTCGTGCCGATCGAAAAAATTCACCCGAACCCGGACCAGCCTCGCCGGCATTTCAAGCAAGACATGCTTGAAGAGCTTGCTGCGTCAATCCGCGAAAAAGGTGTTATTCAGCCATTGATCCTTCGCGCCAACCCACACAAGGACGGCGACTATGAAATCGTTGCCGGCGAGCGCCGTTGGCGCGCCTCACAGCTTGCGCAACTCCATGAAGTGCCAGCAGTTATTCGCGATTATAGCGATACCGAAGCCCTGGAAATCGCCATTATCGAGAACATCCAGCGCGCTGACCTGAACCCTCTTGAAGAAGCCGCCGGATACCGCGACCTTATGGAGCGCTTTGGTCATACGCAGGAGAAACTTGGCGAGGCTCTGGGAAAAAGCCGACCACATATCGCCAACCTTCTGCGACTGTTGAAGCTGCCCGATAGCGTGCAGGCGCTTGTGCGCGATGACAGGCTCACCGCAGGCCATGCGCGTGCGCTTATCACCGCGGATGACGCCGAATCGCTCGCACAGCAGGTTGTTGCCAAGGGTCTGAGCGTGCGCGAGACCGAAAGGCTGGTGAAGAAAGGCCCGTCCCAAAAGGCAACAAAGCCAAATGCGGTCGAAAAAGACGTTGATACGAAACGGCTCGAAGACGATTTGAGTGCGGCAATGGGCATGAAGGTGACTATTGATCACAAAGCCGATGGCGAATCTGGACAAGTCATTGTAAAATATCGCAGTTTCGATGATCTTGACGAGATTTGCCGCCGTTTATCCGCAGCCTCACCGGCAAAAATCTAAACGACAAGCTCCCCCAGGATCGCGTTCAAAAGCGGCATACCCTTCGCCGTGACGCGCAGGATGTCGCCCTTTTGCCGGATCAGTCCAAGTTCGGCCATGGTGCGCACCCGCTGTGCATCGGCAATGAAACCGCCCATGTCGGCGAGCCGTGACAAGGAAACACCCTGGCGCATTCGCAAGCCCATGAGCAGGTATTCCGTGACTTGATCGGCGCCACTTAAACACTCACGGGCGCTTTCGCCGCTGCCATTTAGCGCGACCTTTTTTAACCACGTCTCGGGGTGGAGGGGTGTTTCTGTGGCAAACCTCTGTCCGCCGCCGGAAATCCGCCCATGCGCACCAGGCCCAATACCTAAATAGTCTCCGGCTTGCCAGTAAATCCGGTTATGTGTGGAAATCTGCGCGTCCCGCGCGTAATTGGATACCTCATACTGCTCCAACCCATTGGACTTACACACAGACCCGGTTAATTCATACATATCCACAGACAAGTCATCCCCCGGTAAGCCCGGAAGTTTACCTGCCCGCGCCCGCGCGCCGAAAACTGTACCGGGTTCAACCGTCAACTGATAAAGTGACAGGTGATCGGAGCCGAGGCTCAAGGCAAACTCAAGTTCACCCTGCCAATCTTTCAGGCTCTGATCCTGGCGAGCATAAATAAGGTCGAAACTATGGCGATCAAAAGTGTTCCCGGCGACCTCAAGCGCGTTTAGCGCTTCGCGCGCGCTGTGCATCCGGCCAAGCTTGCGTAAATCCGGATCGTTCAGCGCCTGAATCCCGAGAGAAACACGGTTAACCCCAGCGCTACGATAGCCACGAAACCGGCCGGCTTCGACAGAATTCGGGTTGGCCTCCAGCGTGATTTCAATTGAATTATCAAAGATCCACTGGCCCTGTGCTGCATCAATGATGGCACCAACCAATTCCGGCAACATCAGGCTTGGCGTGCCGCCGCCGAAATAAATCGACCGCAGCCGGCGCCCAGCGGTTTCCTGCGCGTAGTGGCGCAAAGACGTCAAATATGCCGTGCGCCACTCCTCTTGATCAACGGATGCGGAAACATGGCTATTAAAATCGCAATAGGGGCATTTGGAAACGCAAAAAGGCCAATGGACATACAGCCCAAAGCCCCCTTTTTGCCAATCATCAGGCAAAACAGCCTGCGACCAGCTTGGCAAACGCGTCCGCGCGGTGGCTCATGGCATGCTTTTTCGCGGGATCCATCTCGCCGAAGGTCACTTGGTGGCCATCCGGTTGAAAGATTGGATCAAACCCAAATCCTTCCTCCCCGCGCATCGGCCAGACGATTCGACCGGCCACTTGCCCCACGAAAAGCTCATCGTGCCCGTCCGGCCAGGCAAGGCACAGCGTCGCGTTAAATGATGCCCGTCGCGGTTCCGGTGCGCATTGCTCTTCCAGCAAGTTCCAAACCTTGGCCATTGCCATGGGAAAATCCCGCCCGTTTCCGGTTTCCGCCCAATCGGCAGTATACACACCCGGCGCCCCATCCAGCGCATCCACCGCGATCCCGCTATCATCAGAAAGCGCCGGAAGGCCGCTGGCTTTGGCGGCAAAATGCGCCTTGATCCGCGCATTGCCCGCAAAGGTGTCTTCGGTTTCTTCCGGCTCCTCCAGCCCCAAGGCGGCGGCGCCAATGATTTCCACCCCGAAAGGTGCCAACAAGGCACTAATCTCGCGCAACTTGCCCGAATTATGCGTGGCGATTACCAACCTGTCCCCCTCAAAACGTCGCATTATCCGACAGCCGCCAGTTGCGCGGCCCCCAGTTCTTCGCAGCCTTTTTCCGCATAGTGCATCAGCGCGTTCATCTGATCACGGCTATAGGTCGAGCCCTCGGCAGACATCTGCACTTCGATCAGCTTGCCGCCGGTCATGACGAAGTTTCCGTCCACGCCCGCGTCACTGTCTTCGGGATAATCCAGGTCCAGCACCGTTTGCCCGGCGTAGATCCCGCAAGAAATCGCTGAGACCGGGGCGCCAAGTGGATCAGAGGTAACATCCCCCGCCTTGACCAGTTTGTTCATCGCCAAGCGCAGGGCAACCCAACCCCCGGTGATCGCCGCGCAACGCGTGCCGCCGTCGGCTTGAATAACATCGCAATCTACGGTGATTTGTTTTTCCCCCAGGGCCAGAAGGTCGACACCAGCCCGAAGCGACCGCCCAATCAGCCTCTGAATCTCCACGGTGCGTCCGCCCTGCTTGCCGGCTGACGCCTCGCGCCGCATCCGAGTCGTGGTGGAACGCGGCAGCATCCCGTACTCCGCCGTCACCCAACCCCGTCCGGAGCCACGCAAAAATGGCGGCACGCGGGTCTCAATCGATGCGGTGCAAAGCACATGGGTGTCACCCATTCGGATCATACAGGACCCTTCGGCATGTTTTGTCACGCCGGTCTCGATTGAAACTACGCGCATTTCATCTATCTTACGTCCGGAAGGGCGCATGGATTTCTCCTTTGTTGTTTCACAGGTGATTCCCATGCCCCGGCCCCAATGGCAAGGCGAATGACATGAATGCTGGCTCTGAACTGCTGAACGACATGAACGCGCGTTCGCGAGAGGTGTTTCGCCTGTTGGTCCAATCCTACCTTGAAACCGGCACCCCGGTAGGTTCGCGCACCCTTACCCGCAGTTTGAGCGAAAAGGTTAGCGCCGCGACGGTGCGAAATGTCATGCAGGATCTCGAGTTTCTGGGCCTGCTCGACAGCCCGCATATTTCCGCCGGGCGCATCCCTACCGATGTAGGCCTAAGGTTGTTTGTCGACTCCTTGCTGGAAGTCGACGACCTGACAAACGAGGATCGCGATAAAATTGACCGCACCGTTGCCTCTAATGATGCGAGTGTTGACACAATGATGGACCACCTGGGCGCGGTCCTTTCGGGCATCACCTCTGGTGCCAGCCTGGTCCTGACCCCAAAGCACCAGGCAGCGATCCGCCATATCGAATTTGTTTCCCTCAGCCCGGACCGCGCCCTTGTGGTGCTGGTGTTTGCCGATGGCCATGTGGAAAACCGCCTGTTCTCACCGCCACCAGGGCAAACACCCTCTTCCATGCGCGAGGCGGCAAATTACCTGAATGCACTGGCCGAAGGTCTGACGATCAGCGAACTGCAAATTCGCATCAAACAGCAAATCAACCACCGATTGCGGGAACTTGACGGGTTGGCATCGTCCTTGATCGACGCCGGCCTGGCCCAATGGGATGGCGCGCCGCCGGGTCACGAGCGTCTGATTGTGCGAGGCCGGTCCAACCTGCTTGCCGATGGCGCTGATGAAGCCGAGCTTGACCGCATCCGCCACCTGTTTGACGACCTCGAACGCAAACGCGATATTGCCCGCTTTCTTGACCTGACCGAAGCTGGCGACGGTGTGCGGATTTTTATTGGCGCGCAGAACAAACTTTTTTCGCTTTCGGGTAGCTCTTTGGTGGTTTCTCCCTATATGA
>CAYSBG010000092.1:0-7522 GCA_964429125.1 uncultured Aliiroseovarius sp. | reverse complement strand
GGATCGGCGCCATCAGGAACACCCGCTTGCCGGTGCGTTTGAAATACAGCACCTGAATGATCACCGACAGGGTTTCCACCACGAACAACCCGCCGACAATGCCCAGCACGATCTCGTGCTTGATCGCCACGGCTATTGCCCCCAAAGCGCCGCCCAGCGCAAGCGATCCGGTATCGCCCATGAACACGGCCGCTGGTGGCGCGTTATACCACAGGAAGCCCAGGCCGCCGCCGATCAGCCCGGCGGTAAATATGAAGATTTCCCCGGTGCCGGGTACATAGTGCAGGCCCAGGTAATCGGTGAAATCGACCCGGCCCACCGCATAGGCTATGGCGCCCAGCGTGCCTGCGGCAATCATCACCGGCATGATCGCCAGCCCATCCAACCCATCGGTCATATTGACGCTGTTGGCGGCACCGACAATGACCAGAACTGAAAAAGGCAGATAGAAATACCCCATGTTGATCAGCGTGTTCTTGAACACTGGCAGCGCCAATTGCCCGGACAGGGCGGCAGGGTGATGCACCGCGACCCACCAGCCAGCAGCGGTGGCAATCACCACCCCCAATGCCAGCCGGATCTTGCCAGAGACGCCTCTGGAATCGTTTTGTGACACTTTGGAAAAATCATCGGCAAAACCGATCAGACCGAAGCCGAAGGTCACCAAAACCACCATCCACACATAGGGGTTGTCCCAGCGTGCCCACAGCAGGGTGGAAACCAACACCGCCCCCAGGATAAGAACGCCGCCCATGGTCGGGGTCCCCGCCTTGTCGCGGATATGGCTTTCCGGGCCATCCTCTCGGATGGGCTGGCCATTTCCTTGTCTATTTTTAAGCATATTTATCAGTGGTTTACCGAAAATAAAGCCAAAAATCAGCGCCGTAAAAAAGGCCCCGCCAGCGCGAAAAGTAATATAACGAAAGAGGTTCAAAGACCCCCAGACATCCGAATAATCGGTCAACCAATACAACATCTATGAAAGTCCTCGCGTTTCCCGCTCCAGCGGATGGCCCAATTTTCGCAGGGCGTCAACCACTTGCCCGACCCGTATCCCCAATGACCCTTTGACCAATACAACGTCGCCAGGGTTTACCAACGCGGATGCCTGCGCCGCCAGATCGCCGGCATCATCTACCCAACGCCCCTGTTTATCGGCCTCCAAAGCCTGCCAAAGTGCGCGCATCCTTGGGCCCACGCAATGCACGACATCTACTTGGGCAAGCCATCGCGAACGGGCCAGATCCGTGTGCATTCGCCCCTCTTCCGGGCCCAGTTCAAGCATGTCCCCCAAGATCGCCACCCGGCGCCCACGCGGCCCCGGCGCCGTGACAGACAACACTTCCAGAGCGGCCTCCATTGAGGTTGGATTGGCGTTGTAGGCGTCGTCATACAGGGTAAATTCCAGCCCCTCGACCGGGTCGAGAACCACATGTTCGCACACCCCCCGGCCCACATGGGGATGCCAATCTGCCAGGTCACGCGCCGCCAGCGTGACATCGGCGCCCAGGGCTGCGACAACCGCCAGAACTCCGGCCGCATTGCCGGCGAAATGGCGCCCGGGCGTGGCTAAACGTAAAAGCTGGATCCCTTCGGGCGTTTCCACATGCGCCACGGTCGCAACGCCGGTAATATCGACCCGGGAAAGGCGGAAATCCACGCCGTCACCAGCACCGAAAGTCGTGCATTCATGCGCCCCCGCCGCCTTGATCAATAGCGGCGAGACCGCCAGGTCACCATGGATCACCGCCTGCCCGCCCGGCACCAGCCCCGAGAAGATTGCGGCTTTTTCATTGGCGATTTCTTCTATGGAGTCAAAGGCTTCCAAATGCGCCGCGGCAATTGTGGTAATCATCGCCACATCCGGGCGCGCCATCTTTGCCAGCGGGGCAATTTCGCCCGGGTGGTTCATGCCGATCTCGATCACCGCATATTGGCTTTCACGTGGCATGCGCGCCAAGGTCAACGGCACGCCCCAATGATTGTTATAGCTGGCCTCGGCCGCATGCACGCGGCCTTGTCGCCCCAGAACCAGCCGCAGCATCTCTTTGGTCGAGGTCTTGCCAACCGACCCGGTGACCGCCACGACCCGGGCTTCGGTGCGCGCGCGCGCGGCGCGACCGAGGGCTTCAAGCCCGGCCAAAACGTCGGGTACAACCAGAAGCGGCGCGTCCCGATCCACCCCTTCGGGAATGCGCGAGACCATGGCCGCACCGGCCCCCGCCACCAATGCCTGGGCCACGAAATCATGGGCGTCCCGGGCAGCTTTCAGGGCGACGAACAAATCGCCCGGCTGCAAGGTCCTGGTATCAATCGAAACACCCGACACAGACCAATCGCCGCGGGCCTCGCCGCCAGTTGCCGCTGCCGCCTCCTGCGCTGTCCAAAGGCTCATGGCAGGCGCCCCTCCAGTGCCGCCACGGCGACGCTGCCCTGTTCGACATCATCAAACGGCAGCACATCGTCGCCGATAATCTGCCCGGTTTCATGTCCCTTGCCGGCGATCAACAGCGCATCGCCCGGCTCCAGCAGGTCGACCCCACGCAAAATGGCTTCGGCCCGGTCGCCAACCTCATAGGCTTGTGGACAGCCCTGCAGCACCATGGCACGGATCAGGCTGGGGTCCTCGCTGCGCGGATTGTCGTCCGTAACGATCACCACATCGGCATTTTGCGCCGCTGCGCGCCCCATCAGAACGCGTTTTGACGAGTCACGATCGCCCCCGGCCCCGAAAACCACGATAAGCCGCCCCATAACATGAGGGCGTAATGCCGAAAGCGCCGTAGCCAATGCATCCGGCGTATGGGCGTAATCGACGAAAACTGCCGCGCCACTGGCGCGCGTCGCGGCCAGTTGCATGCGCCCACGCACAGTTGTCAGTTCCTCGAATGTATCAAACACCGCCGCCGGGTCCTCGCCACAGGCAATCGTCAACCCGGCGGCCAACAACACATTTTCAGCCTGGAAACCGCCAATCAGGTTCAACCGGGTCAAATAGGCCCGGCTTTGCCAGTGAAACCGCAATTCCTGGCCGGTATGGCCAAACCGCTGATGGGTCAGGCGCAAATCGGCCCCCTCGGCCCACCCGACCGAAAGCACCTCGATCCCCCGCTTGTGCGCCAGTTCGGCCAACAAAGGCCCCTTTTCGTCATCGATGTTTATCACCGCCGTGCCCTCTTCGGGCAGAACGCGCGTGAACAACCCGGCTTTGGCATTGAAATAGTCTTCAAAATCAGCGTGATAGTCCAGGTGATCCTGGGTAAAATTGGTGAAGCCAGCAGCCATTAGCCGCACCCCGTCGAGGCGTTTCTGGGCCAGCCCGTGCGAGGAGGCTTCCATCGCGACATGGGTGACCTCGGCTATCGCCATTTCTTTCAATAGCCGATGCAGGGTAATCGGTTCGGGTGTTGTATGGGCCAGCGGTGCGCTAAATGCGCCCTCAACGCCAGTTGTACCCAAATTGGCCGCATCGCGCCCCAATAGCTCCCAAATCTGGCGGGCAAATGTCGCCACCGATGTCTTGCCGTTGGTGCCGGTGATTGCCACCATCACATTGGATTGCTCACCGAACCAAAGCGCCGCCGCATAGGCCAAAGCCTGGCGGGGATCCTCGGCGATAACCAGGGCTGCATTGCTGTCTGCCAGCACGTCTGCGGCAATCTTTGCGCCTTCGCGGTCGGTCAAAACCGCAGAGGCGCCCATGCGCAGCGCATATGTTATAAACGCGGCGCCATGCACCTTCACCCCCGGCAGGGCGGCGAATAAATGCCCCTCCTTTACCAGACGGCTGTCCACTGAAAGCCCGGTAATGCGGGCCTCGGCAGCACCGCGTGCATGCAGCCCGAGTTGCGCCAGAGTTTTAACGTTGCCCTCGGCCATCGGCTCCCCCCGCTCTATTGTCGGGCAAGTGTTACGCCAGCCTGCCCCTGATTGGCAATCGCCGGTTTCAGCCCCAGCAGCGGCGCGGCGCGGCGAATGATCTCGGCAGCGACCGGAACCGCCGTCCAGCCTGCGGTGCGGCGGGTTTCGCCCGAGGCGAAAATCTCCGGCTCGTCCAGTGAAACGATCAACACGTAGGCCGGGTCGTCGCTGGGAAAAACACTGGCAAAGGTCGAGATCAGCTTTTCCCCGTCATAGCCAGGACGCCCGCGTAAACCCGGCTTGTCTGCCGATCCGGTTTTGCCGCCAACCGAATAGCCGGGAACTTCGCCAAACGATGCCGTGCCCCGCACGACAACCTGGCGCAACAGATCGCGGGCAATCGCGCTGACCCCCTCGGACACAACCCGGGGCCCACGTTCCACACCATCCTGGCGCAAAAGCGTCGGTGTAACCTTGGTCCCGCCGTTGACGATGGTCGAATAGGCCGCCGCCAGATGCAAAACCGAAGTCGACACGCCGTGGCCATAGGAAATCGTCGCGGTCGACAGGTCCTTCCATTCGCGGTCCGAGGGCCGGAGCGGTTTTGCCCCGGCCGCCTCGATCATTTCAAACGGGGTCGGATCCAGCAGGCCCAGGGCGGTAAGGAAATCCCGTTGACGTTGCGCACCGATCTGCAGGGCGGTGCGTGCGGTGCCAATATTGGAACTGTGCACGATCACATCGGTCAGGGATAGCTCGCGCCCGTAGTTCTTGAAATCCTTGATAGAGAATCCACCCATCTTGATCGGGCCACGAATATCGATCATCGTTTGCGGGTTCATCAAGCCCAGTTCCAGTGCCTGGCTGGCGGTGAAAATTTTGAATACCGAGCCGAGTTCGTACAGTCCCTGCACCGCGCGGTTGAACAGCGGGCTGTCCTCCGCCTTGCCCTCGACCAACGGGCGCGGGCGATTGTTCGGGTCGAAATCGGGCAAGCTGACCAGGCTGATCACCTCGCCGGTATAGACATCCATCAATACCGCCGCCGCCCCCTTGGCGCCCATGATCTTCATGCCACCGTCCAGCACTTCCTCGATCGCCGCCTGCACCGTCAAGTCCAGCGACAGAACCAAAGGCGTGCCGCTATTGGCCGGGTCGCGCAATTCATCGTCAAAGTATTTTTCGACCCCGGCGACACCGATCACCTCGGCGGCATTAACCCCTTCGCGGCCAAAGCCGGCACCGCCCAGCACATGAGCGGCAATCGCCCCATTGGGATACAGGCGCATCTCGCGGGGGCCGAATAAAAGACCCGGCTCGCCTATATCATGTACCAATTGCTGTTGTTCGGGGCTTATCTTGCGTTTGACCCAGATGAATTTGCGGGTGCCGGTGAATTGCTCCAGCTGCTTTGCCTGGTCCAGATCCGGGAAAATGCGCACCAATTCGCGGGCGGCCTGGGCCTTGTCCACCATCATTGGCGGCTGCGCATAAAGCGCACGGGTCAGCATGTTTGTCGCCAGAATGCGTCCCTGCCGATCAACGATATCGGCGCGCGCCTGGGTGATAGCCACCCGTTGACCTGAACTGCTCGGCTCCTGAGGCTCACTCGCCGAAATCTCGCCCATGCGAAAGCCGACAACGATAAAGGCACACAGGAACAGCCCGGCCAAAACCAACAGCCGCCCCTCGGAACGCAGGCGCGCCCGGTCGCGGATTTCTTCGTGGCGTTGACGCAGGTTTTCACGCTCTATCCGGTCGGGGTTTTCGCCCTTGGCCCGGGCTTCCAGAATGCGCGCCAATGGGCGAAGTGGGACACGTTGGCTCATTGTTCAGGTTCCGCCTGTTGTGCGCTGACATCCTGCACCTGGGTAATTTCCACGCCTTGCGCGGCAGGAAACGCCACCTGGTCCACCCGACCAAACTGCTCGGGGCGCAACGGCAACAGGCCCAGCCGGTCAAAATTCATGTCAGCCAGGGCGCGCAGGCGGTCAGGGCGATTCAAATAGGCCCATTCGGCGCGCAAAACCGCCATTTCCTCTTGCATCTGTCCGATATCGCGTTGAAGTGCGGCGACCTCTCCCAATACCGCCTGGGTCTTGTAATTTTCGTGATAGGCCCAATAGGCCAGCAAGATCACCCCAAAAGCCGACAACAAATAAAGCGTCATGCGCATTTACTATTCCCCCTTGAAACTGGTGCGGGTAGGCCAAGCCCCTTGCGTTCCACCGGCCCAGCCGGCGCGCTCGTGCGCGTGGCCACCCGCAAGCGTGCCGAACGTGCGCGTGGGTTCAGAGCCAATTCCGCCTCATCCGGGGCAATGGCGCGTTTTGGCGTCAACGTGAATCGCGGCGTCTCTTCGGCCATTTGAGGCGCATAACGGCTGCCCCCGCCCCCGCCACTTGCGCGCGCCTGCAAAAAGCGTTTGACCACGCGGTCCTCCAGCGAATGAAAAGTGACAACCGCCAGCTTGCCGCCGGGCTTCAAGGCCCGCTCAGCCGCTTCCAGCCCGCCAATCAACTGGCCGAATTCATCATTTACCGCGATGCGCAACGCCTGAAACGACCGGGTTGCCGGATGGCTTTGCCCGGGCTTCTGCCGCGGCAGACATCGGCCCACAATCTCCGATAATTGCAGCGTTGTTTCAATGGGTTGAGCTTCACGCGCCTTGAGAATTGCGCGGGCAATGCGGCGCGCGGCACGCTCTTCGCCATAGTGATAGAGGATATCGGCCAGCTCTGCCTCGGACGCTCCATTGACCAAGTCCGCCGCACTTTGGCCCGCCTGGCTCATACGCATATCAAGCGGGCCGTCTTTCTGAAAGGAAAAGCCCCGCTCGGCCCGATCAATCTGCATCGAGGACACCCCCAAATCCAGAACCACACCATCCAACGGCACCCCGGCCAGCACATCCATTTCGGCAAAAACGCCGCGCTTCAAAACCAGGCGACCTTTGAAATCCCCGATCCATCCAGCGGCCAAGTCCAAAGCCAGCGGGTCGCGATCGACACCAAAAACTTGCGCGGCGCCGGCGGCCAGCAGCCCGCGCGCATAGCCGCCCGCGCCAAAGGTTCCGTCCAGCCAGACACCGCCAACCGGCGCCACAGTTTTTAACAGAGAGGTTAACAGGACCGGCACATGCGGCGCCTTCTGAGCGTTATCGCCCGCCACGCCAACCATTATTGCAGCCTTTCGTCCGCGCGTTCCGGCAACAGCGACAGAACGTCGAAATCTTCGGGCTGCGCGTCCAGCCATTCCTCGTTGCGGGCATTCTCAGCGGCAAATGTCTCCGGGCTCCAAATCTGGAACGTGTCGCCTGTCGCAATGAAAAATGCCTCTTTGGACAGGCCGATTTTCTCGCGCAGTTTCACCGGCAACACCAGGCGGCCGGTTTCGTCGACGTTTGTCGGAAGGGACTGGCCGTTGAACAAGACCTCCAACAGCTTACGTTCACGCGTGCCGCGCTTCATGGTGGCGATCTGGTCATCGACCTCTTCAATCGCCTCCATGGTAAAGCATTCCAGGTATTTGCGTCGATGGTCGCCATAGACAATGACCAGATTGGGGTTAAGCCCCTCTTTCCAGTCCGGGTCACCGGCCTGCAGAACACGGCGAAACAGGGCCGGGATCGAGACCCTGCCCTTTGCGTCCACCTTGTGGG
>CAYSBG010000091.1:0-7558 GCA_964429125.1 uncultured Aliiroseovarius sp. | reverse complement strand
ACCAGGTGCAACCATTTGCACCCGGCTGCTGCAAAGGCGCGGGCCTGATCGGCTGGGCTTTCGGAAAATACGGTGGCCTGGTCCATTTCCCCCTGAACAAGGCGCACGCAATTGCCGTCTTTCAGGTCAATGGCGGGGTAAAGGATCATCTCTGCTCTCCGTGTCTTTCCCCCGGCTTTTGGCATAGCCGCGCTGTTTTGCCAAGCGGCCTGCCGAAAGGTCACGCTTGCCAGAGAGACGTTCGCAGGGCAGGATAGCCAAAACAGGGAGAAAATCATGAAGAAACTGCTTTTAACCATTGCCATGCTGGTGCTTTCCAGCCTTCCCGCGCTTGCCGATCCGCTGACTGGCTTGTGGAAAACCGATGTGGATGACGGCGCCTATGCCTATGTTGATATCCACCCGTGCGGTGCCGGATTTTGCGGCACCATTACGCGGACTTTCAATTCGGACGGGGAATATCAAAGCCCGAATATCGGTAAGGATATTGTTCGCTCCATGGTGCCGTCGGGCAATGGAAAGTACGCTGGCAATGTCTGGCGCCCGTCAAACGGCAAGATATACACCGGCAAGATTACCCTTAACGGCGATAGCCTGACGATGAAGGGATGCATTGCCGGCGGTCTGATCTGTAAGGGCAGCGACTGGACCCGGGTTCAGTAAACGTCTTTTGCTTCAAGGCTTCCAGTTCAGGAAGTTCGAGATTAGCCGGAGTCCCGCGCTTTGGCTTTTCTCTGGGTGAAACTGTGCGCCAATGATATTGTCACGCCCAACGATCGCGGTAATTTTCCCGCCATATTCGCAATGCGCCAGCAAGGTGGCGTTGGTGCTGACAAGCAATTGATAGGAATGCACAAAATAAGCGTGATCGCCAGTCTCAAGCCCGGCCAGAACCGGGTGAGGCCGGTCGATCATCAGATCGTTCCAGCCCATATGCGGTATTTTCAGGGCCGTATTTGATGGCCTGATCTTCACCACTTCTCCACCGATCCAGCCAAAACCCGGGGTAATTTCATACTCCCGGCTGAAATCGCCCAACATCTGCATGCCCACGCAAATGCCAAAGAACGGTTTTCCCTGGGTGTTGACCGCTTGGTCCATGGCCTCAAACAGGCCGCGGTGATCGTGCAGTGCCTTTGCGCAAGCAGGGAAGGCACCGTCGCCGGGTAAAACGATCCGATCGGCGCGCACCACATCTTCCGGGCGCGAGGTGACCAATACCTCGCCCGCATTTGTTTCCTGCGCCATGCGCTGAAACGCCTTTTCCGCCGAATGCAGATTGCCGCTTTCATAGTCAACAATGACAGTCAGCACGTTATAGCGCCCCTTTGGTCGACGGGATGGCATCGCTTATTCGCGGATCAGTTTCAACGGCGATGCGCAGGGCCCGCGCCGTTGATTTGAAGGCAGCCTCAGCGATGTGGTGAGAATTAAACCCATGGATTTGATCAATATGCAGGGTTATCGCTCCATGCGTGCTTAATGCCTGAAAAAACTCGCGTACCAGTTCGGTGTCAAAGGCACCGATTTTTGACGTGGGCATTTCTAAATTCCAAACCAGAAATGGGCGTCCGGAAAGGTCGAGACAGCACCGGATTTGGGCATCGTCCATCGCCAGGTGGCACTCACCGTAGCGGCGAATGCCTTTTTTGTCACCAAGCGCTTGTTGCAAGGCCTGGCCCAGGGCAATACCGGTATCTTCGACCGTGTGATGGTCGTCGATATGCACGTCGCCTTTGGCCCTGATTTTCATGTCAATCAGCGAATGGCGCGACAATTGATCAAGCATGTGATCGAAAAATCCGATTCCGGTTTGATTATCGTAGTGACCGGCCCCATCCAGATTGATTTCCACAGAAATACTCGTTTCGTTTGTCTTGCGGGTAACACTTGCACGACGCATGATGGGCTCCTTTTGTAACGCCGGTCTTATAGGACGTGGAAGGGCGCATGAAAAGGTTGGAATAAGCCTTGTTGGGTAAAGGAGTTTTGTGCAAATGTCTGAGTGCAGGATTTAGCAGCCATTGTTGTAGCAAAAGGGGCGCAAATGACCACATGTGTTTTTGTTCAGCTTAGGTGTGAACCGGGTAAGACCTATGAGGTGGCTGAGGCGGTCATCCAGCGCGAGGTTCACAGCGAATTATATTCGACATCCGGGGATTTTGACCTGCTGTTGAAGGTCTATATTCCCAAAAATGAGGATGTTGGTATGTTTCTGAATGAGCACCTCCTCGGCATTAAAGGCATTGCCCGGACTCTGACCACACTTACCTTCAAAGCGTTTTAGCCCGGAGGGCCGGGATTAGAAATCATCCCATCCCTCTTCAATTTCCGCGCTTTCTTCCGACTGGTCAATCGCCTGGACGGTGGGTTTTCTCTGGATCACGATAGGTGCGGAACTGTCAGGTTCGTTGGCCAGGGTGGGGGCGGAAAGGCTTTCGATCTGGCTCGCAGGCCTGTCTTTGCGAAAGGCGGTGACGACGCGTGCGAGGATTTGCGCTTCGTGTTTGAGCGCCATGCTGGTTGCGGTCGTTTGTTCAAACATAGCCGCGTTTTCCTGTGTTGTCTCGTCAAGCTGCTTGGTTGCAAGGTTAATTTCGGAGATTGAATTGGATTGCTGCGTTGTCGAGTTTGAAATCTCGTCAATTTGCCCTGCGATCAATGTTACCCCATCGGCTATTTCGTTAAGGGCCTTTCCGGTCTGATCGACCATGGCGACACCTGTTTTCACCTGCTGTTGGCTGGTATTGATTAGCGTGGAAATCTCTTTCGCCGCATCAGAAGATCTGGCGGCAAGATCGCGTACTTCGGAGGCGACCACGGCAAAACCACGCCCGGCCTCTCCTGCGCGTGCGGCTTCCACCCCTGCATTCAACGCCAAAAGGTTGGTTTGAAAGGTTATATCGTCAATCAGCGTGATGGTTTTGCTGATCGCTGCGGTAGAGGCGTGAATTTCATGAATTGCTGTTACCGTAGCATCGACAATTTCTTTGCCTTCCTCGGCTTTGCCCTGGATTTCGTTGGCCATCGTATTGGCGTTTCCGGCGAGGTCCGCGCTGTTGGCGACATGCGCCGACAAGGCTTGAATGGCTTCTGACGTTTCTTCCAAAGTGGCGGCCGAGCGTTCGGTGCGCTGGGCAAGTGCGCTGGCTGCATCGGCAACTTCGGTGGTCGAAGCATTGATGAGGCCACTGCTTTCCTCGATCTGCCCGATCGAATCGGCTATGCTTTGCGAGGTAGCATTCACGGCATCGCGAATCTCGGCAAAGACGCCGTTGTCATTGCCTTCCATGCGATACTCCAGATTGCCATTCGCCAGGGCTTGGAGGGCCAGGCGCACATCCTGGAGCCCGGACATGGTAACATCACCGATTTTGTTCACCCCTTTGCAGATTTCGGCAAACGCGCCCTTGAAGCGGCTTTCGTCAAGTTTTTGCGAGAAATCACCGGCTGCGCAGGCGGCAACCACGGCCGAAATCTCCTCGGCGGCCTGAAGCTCTTGTTCAAGCTGCGCGCGCTCGTTTGCCGCCTTCTCCATTGCCAAAGAAGCCTGCGCCCGGGCCTCTGCCTGATCGGCTTCGCGGGCCTTCTCCATTTCGCCAAAACGCGCCTCGCGCAGATCTTCTTCTCGTTGGCGGGCCTGTTTCTGGTTGTCGCGAAAAGCGGCCAGGGCCAGGGCGACCGAGCTGAACTCGTCCTTGCGCGCAGGATCAAGGCGCAGCGGTGCCTCGCTTTCTGCATCCATCACAGTTTCCACATCCTTGGATAGATCGCCAAAATCCCGTGCAAGCGAGCGGACCAGGAAAACCGCCCCGGCTGCCATAAGGGCTGCAGAAACCGCGCCGATCAAAAGCAGCAGGGAAATCAGGCGTGTGTTATCTGCCTTGATGTCTTCACTCATGTCAGCCAGGGCTTTGAGTTCGCTGCCCGCCTGGTTTGATACCAACCCGACCAAAGCCTGCATGGCATCGGCCATCGCCTGGGCATCGGCATCAAAGGAATCCATCGCCGGATTGCCGGCTTCGGGGCCGGAGTCGATATAGGCCTGAGCCATCGTCTTGCCAGATGCATAGAACGGGGCAAATGCCGTTTCGACGCTTTCAACCGCTTTGGAAACTTCGGCCATACCTGCGGAATCTGCCAAAACATAGGCGGTGTTCACATGGCGGGTGAATTTTTGGGAGAATTCCTTGGCCATGGCAAAGCCGTCATCAAAGCCGGGTAGCCCGCGGGTTGCGGAAATATCGGTGAGCCAGCCCTGGACCTGAATCACATCATTCTGGATATCTTTGATGGTCACGAGAAGTGGAATGCTTACATCCGATACCATGCTGACCTTACGTGAGGATTGCGTCAACTCGGGGGCCAGGCGTGTCAGTTTGAAAACGGCAACCCCTATGCTGGCCCAACTCAAAACCATGGTAAGAGCGAGTATGGAGAAAATCTTTGCCTTGAGTGTCATGTGCGCTGCCTTTTGTCTGGCCGGTAACTGCGTTCGCTCAAGCTATAGCCAACAAAAGTTTTTCTATTCTTAAGAGGCCATGAAAAATCCGTCCGCCGCCTTTGCCGCCTCTTCGAACTCTGCAAAAAGTATGGTTTCGGAGTTCCACAAAGGCTGTTAAGTATCTGACTGCACGGACAAATCTCATGGGTATTGCGAAAATGAGGCGCGTGCGGGGTGTTGGCAATACCTTGGAAAATGGGTCGCACGCCATGGGGGGCGCCCCCGGTCAAGAGAGCAGTCGTACTTGAACGGCGCCGTTCTTTTTCCTCTCATGCCCGATCGGGCCGCCGATGCCCATGCGCGAGAAAGTGCTTGCGCGGCCATCGGCATATCGGGGGATTTTGCGGTTTTCCTGCACCGGATTCGGCGGTAGTGTTTGGGAAACCAAGGGGGATATATGGAAAATTTACATGAGAAGGGCCTGGTGCTGCTCGGCTGTGGAAAAATGGGTTCGGCGATGCTCCGGGGCTGGTTGGACGACGGGCTTCCACCGCAATCGGTTTGGGTGTTGGACCCGATGCCGTCCCAGTGGCTGCAAGGCACCGGGGTGCATCTGAACGAGGAATTTCCCAAGGCGCCGGCCTTGGCGCTGGTGGCGGTCAAACCGCAGATGATGGGCGAAGCGCTGCCGCGCCTGGCGGCTCTTGGCGGGGGACAAACCTTGATCGTTTCGGTGGCTGCGGGCACGCCAATTGCGGCGTTTGAGGCGGTGCTGGGGGCAGATACGCCCATCATCCGTGCCATGCCCAATACGCCGGCAGCCGTGGGCAAGGGCATCACCGCCATTATCGGCAACACGCGCACGCGCGCGGCGGACCTGGGCATGGCCGAGACCTTGCTGCGGGCGGTCGGGCAGGTGGTGCGGTTGGAAAACGAGGCGCAATTGGACGCGGTGACGGCGGTTTCCGGCTCTGGCCCGGCCTATGTGTTCCACCTGATCGAAGCGATGGCCGCCGCCGGTGAAGCCCAGGGGCTGGCTGCGGACCTGGCCTTGCATCTGGCCCGTGCCACGGTCGCCGGGGCAGGGGCGCTGGCCGAGGCGGCCGAGGAAGGTCCCGGGCAATTGCGCGTCAACGTGACCAGCCCGGGGGGCACCACCCAGGCGGCGCTTGAGGTGTTGATGGACGAGGAAAACGGCTTTGCGCCGCTGCTGGATCGCGCGGTTCGGGCGGCGGCTGACAGATCCCGGGAACTGGCCAATGGATGAGCTGACATTCGATGATTTTCTCAAGGTGGATATCCGCAAGGGAACGGTTCTGCGCGCCGAGCCGTACCCGGAGGCACGCAAACCGGCAATCAAGCTGTGGGTCGATTTCGGCGCTGAACTGGGGGTAAAGAAAAGCTCGGCCCAGATCACCGCTCATTATACGCCGGAAACCCTGGTTGGCAAAGCGGTGCTGGCGGTGGTCAACTTCCCGCCGCGCCAGATTGGCAAGTTCATGTCGGAAATCCTGGTGCTTGGCCTGTCGGACGCGGATGGCGGCATCGTTTTGATCGGCCCGGACAAGGACCTGGTCGCCGATGGGGAGCGCATGCATTGAGCGCGCGGGTTCTGATCACCCGCCCGCTGCCCGAGGCCGTTCTGGCCGCGGCACGGCGGGATTTCGACGTTGAGGTGCGCCAAAGCACGGCTTTCATGGCCGCCGATGAGATGGTTGCGGCCTTGCGGGAATTCGATGCGGTTCTGCCAACCCTTGGCGACAATTTCAACGCCGAAATACTGGGCGCGGCGGAGCCATTGCGCTGTCGCCTGCTGGCCAATTTCGGTGTTGGCTATAACCATATTGACGTGCTGGCAGCCACCGGGCTGGATATTGCGGTCAGTAATACGCCCGGAGCGGTAACCGACGCCACCGCCGATATCGCCATGACCCTGATCCTGATGACTGCACGGCGGGCCGGAGAGGGCGAACGCCTGGTGCGTGCTGACAAGTGGCGCGGGTGGCACCCGACTCAGCTGTTGGGCCTGCATGTGAGCGGCAAGCGCCTTGGGGTGATTGGCATGGGCCGGATCGGCCAGGCGATTGCCCGGCGCGCGCATTTCGGCTTTGGTATGGAGGTTTCCTATTGGAACCGCTCGGCGAAAACGCTGGATTTTCCGGCCGGCCGGTGCGACAGTATCGAGGCTCTGGCGGCGCATGTCGATGTGCTGGTCGTGGCGCTGCCCGGCGCGCCGCAGACGCATCACATGGTCGCGACGTCGTGTTTTTCTGCCATGCAGCCGCATGCCATTTTCGTCAATATCGCACGCGGAGATATCGTTGATGAGGCGGCTCTGATCGATGCGTTGCAGGCCGGTGAAATCGCCGGGGCAGGGCTTGATGTCTATGAATATGAGCCCGACGTCCCCGCCGCATTGCGGGCCATGGAAAATGTCACCCTGCTGCCGCATCTGGGCACCAATTCTCTGGAGGTGCGTACCGAAATGGGGCTGATGGCGGTGGACAACCTTCGGGCATTTTTTGCCGGCAAGGCCCTGCCTAATCCGGTTTAGCCGTCGCAAGCGGGGGAAGGTATCGGCCGGGGCCGGGCGTTGAAATCTCTGCCGCTTACATGCCCATCGCTTTGCGCCAATGGATTCGGCACAGCGACACATAGGTCTCGTTTCCGCCGATTTGCACCTGCTCGCCAGCAGTCAGGGCCTTGCCATCCTGGTCCTGTCGTACCACCATTGTTGCTTTTTTGCCACAGTGACAGATAGTACGCGCCTCGCGCATTTCGTCGGCCAGCGCCAGAAGGCGGGCAGAACCGGGAAACAGGTTGCCCTGAAAATCCACCCGCAGACCATAGCACATGACCGGGACCTTCAGGTCATCCACCGCGCAAGCCAGTTGCCAGACCTGATCGGGTTCAAGAAATTGCGCCTCGTCAATGAACACGCAGGAACAGGGCCCATCGGCCAGCCGTTTTTCAACCTTGGCGAATAGATCGTCGCCAGGTTCAAACGTGTCCGCATCCTTGCCAATGCCAATTCGGCTGGCAATGCGCGCCGCTCCGGCCCGATTATCCAGCCGCGCGGTGATCAGAAAGGTCTTCATGCCGCGTTCATGGTAA
>CAYSBG010000090.1:0-7588 GCA_964429125.1 uncultured Aliiroseovarius sp. | reverse complement strand
CCGGGCGTTCGGCATAGACCGAGCCATCAATCGGCGAAATACATTGCAGCATCTTCGGCATATTCATTGCTCCTTCAGGCGCGTTCGAAACCACGCGCGATTTCCCAATCCGTGACCACGGAATCAAAGGCTTCCTGTTCCCATTCCGCCATTCTGACGTAATGGTCAACCACTGCATCGCCCATCGCAGCACGCAGCATTTGCGACCCTTTGAGCGCGGCGGTGGCGTCGCGCAGGTTATCGGGAATATAGTCGCTGTCGCCTTCATAGGTGTCGCCGCCAATCGGCGCGCCGGGGTCAAGCTTCTCCTCGATCCCCGCCAACCCGGCGGCCAGCATTCCGGCGATCGCCAGATAGGGGTTCATGTCGGCGCCGGGCACCCGGCATTCAACCCGCACCGCCTTGGTGCCTTCGCCACACAGCCGAAAGGCGGCGGTACGGTTGTCAACCGACCAGACCTTGCGGGTGGGGGCAAAGCTGCCCTTTTGAAAGCGCTTGTAGCTATTCACATAGGGCGCCATGAACACGGTGATGTCACTGGCATATTTCAACAGCCCGCCCAGGTAATGGCGCGCCACCTCGCTCATGCCCAAATCGGCCCCTTCCTGGTAAAACGCCGGTGCCCCGTCACGGGTCAGCGACTGGTGCACATGGCTGGCGGAGCCCACCCGGTCGCGGTGCCATTTCGGCAGAAAGCTGATGGCGCGCCCTTCTTGCCAGCCGATCTCTTTGGTGGCGTGTTTGGCAATCGTGTGGTTTTCCGCCGTCGCCATGGCGCTCGCGTAGCGAATGTTCAGCTCTTCCTGCCCGGCCTCAGCCTCGCCCTTGGTGCCCTCGACAGGGATGCCCGAGGCGTACAACTCGTTGCGCAAACGGCGCATGACCGCCTCTTCCTTGGTGGTCTGCAAGATGTGGTAGTCTTCGTTATAGGCGCTGATCGGGGTCAGATCGCGAAAGCCTTCGGCGGCCATCTCCTCATAGCTTTTCTCGAACAGGAAAAACTCCAGCTCGGTCGCCGCGATGGTGCCAAAGCCCAGCGCCTCGGCCCGCGCCACCTGGGCCTTGAGCATGGCGCGCGGCGAATGGGCAATTTCTTCGTGGCCGTGATGATCCAGCACATCGCACAGCACCATGGCGGTACCATCCAGCCAGGCGGCACGACGCAGGGTGGCCATGTCCGGCTTCATCATATAGTCGCCATAGCCCGCCTCCCACGAGGTCGAGGCATAGCCGTCGACCGTGTGCATTTCCAGGTCAGTGGCCAGCAGGTAATTGCAGCAATGGGTTTCCTCCCACGCGCTGTCGACAAAGTGGCGGGCCAGAAACCGTTTGCCCATCAGGCGCCCCTGCATGTCGACCATACAGGCCAGAACCGTGTCCACCTCGCCGCTGTCAACCAGCGCCCCAAGCTCTGCAAGCGTCAGCATTCCGTGCATGTCGTTCCTCCTTTGGCGCCCTTAACGAGCCTCCTGATTTTTACTTTCTTCCTCTTACACGCTTTTCACAAGCCGGGCTTCCAGCCTTTGGCCGTGGCGATAGAGGATCGGATAGGCGATGGCTGAAATTCGCGCGTTCAGGTCCTTGAGCGCACGCAGGGTTTCCAGATGAATGTCCGAGGTATCAAAGCTGCGCTCGTCCCCCTCGCGCAGGCGTTTGAGGTGCTTTTTGCGGCTTTTGCGTTCCCGCGCGGCCAACTCGGCTTTTTCGCTCATCAGCAGGCGCGCGCTTTCGATATCCTCGCTGACCAGCACGTTCATGGCCAGCTGCATGTTGCGCATGACGCATTCGTGCAAGGCTTCCAGCTCAGCACGTCCGGCCTCGGTCAGGCGCAGGTTTTCGCGCTTTTTCACCGCTGCCATTACCATCAGGTTTTTGCTGATCACATCGCCTGCCGCTTCCAGGTTGATCGCGTATTCTACCAATTCACGGATCCGGCGCGATTGCGCCTTGGTCATGTTCTTGCGGTCAATTTCCGCGACATAGCGACGAATGTCGTCCAGGGCTGAATTAACCTCGTGGTCTGCGGCGCGCACCGCCTTGATCGCCGCCTTGTCACCGGATTTATACAGTTCCATCACCGGCACCGACATCGCCTGAACCAGCTCGCCCATGCGCAAGACTTCACGCGTCAGGCTGGCGATCGCCTGTGCCGGACGGTCCAGCACGCTACGATCCAGCGCCGTGGGCGGTTTCAGCCCATTTTCGGTCGCCATGGCACTTCTGTCTGGCAACAGACGAATAAACGGCTTATTCAATAACGGCAGGAAAGGCAGGGCCAGGATCAGGACTGTGGCGTTAAATGCCACATGGGCGATGACCAGCATATGCTCATCCGGGAACATCGTCACCACCGCTATCAACGGCGTGAGGTTAAACAGGAGCAGCGCCAGTAGCGACCCCGTGCCCCGCAAAAACAGGTTCGCAAAAGGCAAGCGGCGCGCCACCGGGCTCATGCCCCGGCTGAGCCAGACAAATAGCAGCGCCGAGCCCAGATTTGCCCCCATCACCACCGAAACCCCGGCCCCCAGAGGCAGGACGCCAATCGCCACAAACGTTACGGTCATCAGGATCGCGGCAACCGACGAATACATCATGAAAGTGACCGCCGCGCCGACCAGATAGGCGGTGACGAAATCACGCTCCAGATAGCCCGCCGCCGCCGGCATGAACGCGCCCTCGCGGATCGGCTCGACCGAGGCCGATATGAGCTTGAGCGACAAAAGAATCAGGGCCACGCCGATCAGAATACGCCCGACCTGGCGCGGGGTGCGCGCCTCGACCTTGAGAAACAGATAGCCACCCACCGCCAGCAGAACCGGAATGAGCCATTCGGGCCTGAGCGACAGCAGTTGGATCACCACGGCCGAGCCAAGGTCAGCCCCCAGCACTGTCGCCAGCCCGGCGGTAAAGCCAATCAATGCCGAGGCCAGGAAACCGGCCGCCAGAAGCGATGCGGCGGTGGCGCTTTGTAAAACGATTGCCAGCATGATGCCGGCCAACGCCGCCTGCACCCGGCTATCCTTGCGGCTGGTGATAATACGCCGAAAACTTGGCCCCATGGCGCGCTCGATACCGGTCTGCACCATACGCACCGCGAACAGCAGCAACATGGTCGCACCGGTCAGATTGATCAGAAACGTCAGCGTAGCCATGAGCGCCTTTCGGTGGTCAAATCGAACAGAGGCCCCGAACCAGCGCGGCGGGTATGTATACACTGCCCCTCTGCCAAAGGCGAGTCCCCGCGGGCGTACCCGGTGTTGAACGGCCAGAGGATCATGCTGCCTCGGCCAGTGTCGCCAACGCCCCGGCGATCAACGGGTTCAGCCACGCACCCACCCGTGCCACGCCATCAGGCGTGCTAACCAGATCGTTACGTACCTCGATCATCACATTGGCAATACCGCGCGAAATCGCGTGCAGTTTCAGCGAATGGGTCACCCCATCTTCGGGGCCGTACGGTTGATTGCGCCGAACATCAAACGGTGCGTCTGCCCCAGCCGCCTCCAGCATGGCATCGGCCAGACGTGTGTCGCTGTCATGCAGGACGCCGATCTCGACCTCGCGGCGCAGGCCGTTATAGACCGGGGTGAAGGTGTGCATGGTGACCAGCGCACGCGCCCCAATGCTATCGAGAACGCGGCCCACCTCGGCGATGAAGGGCTGATAAATTTCGCGTATTCGGGCATTACGGGCGCGTGCGTCCAGATCCCGATTGCCGGGTATGGCAAAAACCTCGCTCTGTTGCGTCATCGCGCCCGGCGCCTCGGGGGGGCGATTGCAATCGTACAAGAGCCGCGACACGCCAGCCGCTACCAGCGGCGCGTCCAGTTCCCCCGCCAAGGCCCGTGCCAGATCGAGCGCGCCCGGATCCCAGGCCGCGTGGCTGTTAGCCGCCTCGGCAGAAAGACCGAGCGTGCCGAACCGCGCCGGAAATGCCGCCGATGCATGCTCGCACAACACCAGAACCCGGCCCGGCCGGCCCAGCCCTTCTGTCGTTACCACGTCAATATCGTGCATCGGTTCTCCCCAACTATGAACTGTTTGTTTCAGGTGGGTGCGCCCTGTCAACAAGTTTTCGTAAAATCTTCTTCGCAGGACACCGCCGTGAACCTATACTGCTTTGAAACTCCAAGCCAAGCAGGCCGTCATGACCGCCGAAACCACACGCGAAATCCTGAAACGGGCCGAACCTGACCTGACCCGGGCCGAACGCCAGCTTTGCGCGACGCTGTTGCATAATTATCCGATGTCCGGCCTTGGCTCGATCACCCGTTTGGCAAACAAGGCCGGGGTGTCGACACCCACAGTGGTGCGCATGGTGCAAAAGCTGGGTTTTTCCGGGTTTCCCGCCTTCCAGGCCGCCTTGCGCGACGAGTTGGAAGCACAGATCAGCGGGCCAATTGCCAAACATGACAGCTGGGCCGATCAGGCGCCTGAAGGCCATTTGCTCAATCGGTTCACCGATGCGGTGATGGATAATATGCGCCAGACATTGGGCCAGATCGACCCGGCGCAGTTTGATACCGTCGCCAAACTTATGGCCGATGAGGACCGCAAACTGTTTATCTCGGGCGGGCGCATCACCCAATCACTGGCCGAATACCTGTTTTTGCACATGCAGGTAATCCGCGCGGGCGTAACGCAGTTCCCCCCAACCTCCAATGCCTGGCCCCATGCGATGCTCGACATGGACCCGGGCGATGTGCTGGTCATTTTTGATGTGCGCCGTTACGAGAATTCGGCATTGAAACTGGCGAAAATGGCGGTCAAGCGCGGTGTTTTGGTGGTACTGATCAGCGACCAGTGGCAAAGCCCGATCGCCAAACACGCCACCCACACATTCAACTGCCGGATCGAGGCACCCTCGGCCTGGGACAGCATGGTGGTGGTCATGCTCCTGGGCGAAACCCTTGTCGCTGCGGTCGAAAACTGTGCCTGGGAACGCACACGCGCCCGGATGAGCGAACTCGAAGAGCTGTTTGACGCGACCAAGATTTTCCGCAAGTTTGTTTGACTTCCGACACCACGAAAAACCACGCACGAAAATCACGAAAGGCGCCCAGATGATCCGATACGGCATCCTCTCACCTGCCCCGGAAAATGCCGCCGAGAGTGGCTTTGAAGGGGTCGGCGCGGACGAAAGCAGCGCGGACGAAAGCCCCGCCACTCCCGGCGCCTTGCCCCTGGCTTCCGGCTGGCACGGGCTGAACCTGCTCACCCGCAGCCTTTCCGAAGAAAAGACCGCGCTGCAATCGAAACTGGACCGGCTGAAGGCCGCCTCGGTCCCCCTCTGCGCGATCTGCGAGACCTCAAACGCCACCTTCGCCCGTGACAATGCCCGGCTGGCCGACAGCCCGCACCTGGCGGCCGAAGACTGGCCACGTTACGGCGCCGATCTGGAGGCGTTGAGCGCGTTTGCCGCCGCCCAGGGCATCACTCTGGCCTATCAGCACCGGGTTGGCACCATCGTTGAAACCCCCGGTGAAATCACCCAGCTGTTGGACGCGACCGGCCCGGCAACCAAACTGCTGTTCGATACGGGGCAATGCTATTTCGGCGGTGGCAATCCGGCACAGGTGCTTGGTCCGGTCATGGCAAGGGTGGCGCATATGCATATCCGCAACCTGCGCACCATGGTGATGGGAATGGGCATGGCCGAAGGGATTTCTTACCCGGAAAGCCTGCGGCGCGGTATTTTTACCCAACCCGGCGATTTTGAAGGCGGGGTCGAACTGGAGCCGATCCTCAGCATCGCGGCGGTGCATGGCTATGATGGCTGGTTGATGCTTGGCCCGGACGGGAACCCGGCCGAGGGCCTCGCTGCCTTGAAACGCGCCGCACGCGCCGTTGGGCTTGATGGCTGACTTCTCTCTCGCCCCGTGCGCACGCCTGCGCTAAAACAAACCCATGTCACAGATCGAGTCGCTCTTTACCACCCGCCTTTACCGCGCCAGACTTGCCGCGCCCGGCACCTCCTTTGATCAGGACGAGCTCCACGCTTCCTGCCTGTCAATTTCTGAGGATGACGCCGCCGGCCAGGCCTGGAGCGCCGACAACGGCTATCCTGGCTACACCAGCTATGCGTCGCTGTCCGACCTGCCCTGGCGGTTCCCGATATTCGCCGATTTGGTCACCCTGCTTGACCAGCACGTCGCCAGTTTTGCCGACGACCTGCAATTCGACCTTGATGGACGCGCATTGGCCCTGGAAGACCTGTGGATCAACATACTGCCGCCGGGGGGAACCCATGCCTCGCATATTCATCCCCACAGCGTGATTTCCGGCACGACCTATGTGTCCATGCCCAACGGTGCCAGTGCGCTGAAGCTCGAAGACCCACGCTCGGCCCGCATGATGGCCGCCCCGGCCCGGCTCAAAAGCGCGCGCCGGGAATTGCAGCCGTTCATTTATGTCAAACCCGCGGTCGGCGATGTCCTGCTGTGGGAGAGCTGGCTACGCCACGAAGTACCCCTGAACCCCGCCGACGAGGACCGCATCAGCGTCAGCTTCAACTACAGTTGGGACTAGCTCCAAACCGGCCGTGTCAGCTTTTGGTTGTCTTGAAGGGACTTAGCCTGTAAATTACCCGAGGGGGCCGAATTTGGGAGTTGCGGGACCAATGTCCGAACCAGTAACGAATTCCGAGATCGAAGACGTCCTGTCCTCGATCCGCCGCCTGATTTCCGAGAGTCCCAGCACAGGGGACAAGGGCGATGGGGGCATGGGCGATGCTGCACCCGCGTCCACCGAAAAACTGGTACTGACACCGGCGTTTCGGGTGCTGGATGGCGATCGACAAACCACCCGGCAGGCCGATGAACACACTGAAACCGATTCGCGACCAAATGATGATTTTGGCGAGTCTTCGCCGGAGTTACAGGCCGAATCCCCCCCTGATCAGACGTCCAAAGACGCATCGGAAAGCGCCCCCGAAGCCGAATGCGCGCCGGAAACCAGCGATGCCGCGGCCACCGTTGAGGCGCCCGAGCAAGACGCAGCGCAGGAGTCGGACGGGCTTGAACAGCGTATCGCCGAACTGGAAGCCGCAATCAGTGAAACTGCCGAAACCTGGGAACCGGACGGCAGCGAATTCATCGAAGGCAGCGAATATGACGAAGGCGGCGAAGCGGTGGTTCTGAATTTCATCAGCGAAGGCCCTGGCCAGTGGGACATGGCGGCCGACCAGCCGGAATATGACACCCAATCGGCTGCCGACATGATCGTTGATGCGTCAGAGGTCGAAGAAGTGGTGGACCAATCCACGTCCGAACAACCCGCAGCGGCTGAAACCAACGAAGACAATGACAGCGGCAAAGATAGCGGCGAGGACGAGTTGTTGATCGACGAAGAAATGCTGCGCGAAATGGTGTCGCTCATGGTCCGCCAGCAACTTCGCGGCCAGATCGGCGAGCGCATCACCCGCAGTATCCGCCGCATGGTCCGCAGGGAAATCCGGCTGGCATTAACGGTCCGCGACACCGAATAAATCTGACAGAAAATCCGGCAAGGGCAGCGGCGCGTTCGCTTGCGCCGTTACGCCGCTTTAGAGCGTGTCGCGCCTGATCAGATTCCGGCATTCGGCTGGCGG
>CAYSBG010000089.1:0-7657 GCA_964429125.1 uncultured Aliiroseovarius sp. | reverse complement strand
TCCTTGCGCCTTTTGCCTTGCCCCCACCCCTGATCGCCGGATAGATGAGGCCATGGTCAAGAAACCTGCAAAACAGATGAACTATACGACGATTTCCGAGGTTTTCCGCCGGTTTCAAGCGGCCGAGGCCGAACCGAAAGGCGAGTTGGAGCATACCAACGTCTATACCCTGCTGGTCGCCGTGGCCCTAAGTGCGCAGGCAACCGATGTCGGGGTGAACAAGGCCACGCGGGCATTGTGGCCAGTGGCCGATACGCCCGAGAAGATGTTGGCGCTGGGTGAGGCCGGGCTTATCGAGCACATCAAGACCATCGGCCTTTATCGCAACAAGGCCAAGAACGTGATCCGCATGGCACAGATTCTGGTCAATGAATATGACGGCGAGGTGCCTTCTTCCCGCGCCGCGTTGGTGGCCCTGCCCGGGGTCGGGCGCAAGACCGCCAATGTGGTGCTCAACATGTGGTGGGGATTGCCTGCCCAGGCGGTGGATACCCACATTTTCCGTGTTGGCAATCGTTCCGGCATCGCGCCGGGCAAGGACGTCAGTGCGGTAGAACGCGCCATCGAAGACAACGTTCCCGCCCCTTTTCAACGCCACGCGCATCACTGGCTGATCCTGCATGGACGCTATACCTGCGTGGCCCGCAATCCCAAATGCGCGGCATGCTTGATCCGCGATCTTTGTTTTTATGAGGACAAGAACCTATGACAAAAGAATTTCAGCTCGTCGGTATCGGCAATGCCATGGTCGACGTACTTGCCCATTCCTCCGAGGCTTTCCTGGCCGAGCACGGCATCGAAAAGGGGATCATGCAATTGATCGACAAGGACCAGGCGGTGCATCTGTATGGCGAAGTCGGGCCTTCGACAGAAATGTCGGGCGGCTCTGCGGCCAATTCCATCGCGGGATTTGCCCATTTGGGCGGACGGGCTGCTTATGTTGGCAAGGTGCGGGATGACCAGTTGGGCGCCATTTTTGCCCATGACCTGCGCGCACAGGGCGCCGTTTACGAGACCCCTTTGGCGCCTGCCGATACCGAAGCGGAAACCGGGCGCAGCATCGTGTTGGTCACGCCCGATGGCGAACGCTCGATGAACACGTACCTGGGGGTCACCGAGCACCTGACGCCCGGCGACATTGACGCAGCCCAGGTCGCAGGTGCGGAATGGATATTTCTGGAAGGCTACCGCTTTGACGGGCCAGAGAGCCATGACGCATTTGCCAAGGCAATCTCCGCCTGCAAGGGTGCGGGCGGGCGCGTGGCTATCACCTTGTCCGACCCGTTCTGCATCGACCGCCACCGCGACGCCTTTGCCGAAATGCTCAAGAACGACGTCGACCTGCTATTTGCCAACCGCGCGGAGATCGAAGCGATGTATAAGGATGCGGGTGATTTTGACGCCGCATTGGAGGCCGCCGCGGCAGAAGTCGCAATCGTTGTCGCCACAGAAAGCGAACATGGCTGCCATGTGCTGAGGAACGGCAAGCGCTGGCACGTCCCGGCGATCCCGACCAAAGTGGTTGACGCCACCGGCGCGGGTGACCTGTTTGCCGGGGCATTTTTGTGGGGGCTTGCGGAAGGGTTTGACCTGGAAGCCTGCGGCCGCATGGGCAATATCGCCGCTTCCGAGGTGATTAGCCACCTTGGCGCAAGGGTCGAGGCCGATCTGAAAGCACTGTTCCGAACACATGGGATAATAGCCTGAACAGGCTTTCCGCCTCAAATCCGGTCGCTGACGCGACCCGTCTTTGAGGCGGTCGGGGGCCTCGTTTCACTCGGCCCCGGTATTGCGTGTTTACCGATACGCCCAAGTCGGTGGCACAAAACCAGACGTGAGTTCCAAAAAGATTCCAGCCTCCGGCGGGGATATTTATGGAAGTATGAAGTCAAAGCACAACCGACTGTTGGGGTTCACACAAAACCTAACGAAACGCCGTAGGCTCATCCCGAAGGGATGAGCCGGGCCCAACTGGGCAAGCCCGGCAGGGCGCGCGCAGGCGGGAGCCCTGCTTTTCGGCGGGCCTAGCGGCCCAATTTGGCGTGCACCTCGTCCAGGTCAATCTCGCCAATCGGCAGTTTGTTGGACGGATCCTCAAAATCGTATTTGAACAGGCGAAAATCACGTTTGTAGATTTCATAGATCAGGTGCATCGAAAGGTCGTCGAAATAGTCTTCGACCGGGTGCGCGCGCTTGGGTCCGTGGCCTTCGCTTTCGTTGAAGCGGGGGATTTTGGCCAGATCGACGCTATGCGGCGTCTCCACCGCATCCAACACTTTCTGCATGCCGTCATTAAAGGTCTCGGTCCAGAAAATGGCGTCATACTGGCCGCCGTTGTTGATGAAGGTTGATACATGGCCCGATGTGGCCGACCAGTGGATGTCCGGGTCCATCGGCCGACGCCAGCGGATGGTGTCACGCGCAAACAGCAGGAACCGGCGAAAGCTTTTGACCTGATCGAACTCGAACCCATCCTCGGGCGTGCCAACCTCGATCCCATATTTCTGTATGAGCAACGGCACCAGATTGCCGCGATAGCGTTTGCCATTGCGCTGAATGCCGCAGATCTTGTCAAAGAAGCTCGACAAAATTCGGGTGTAGGGATTGCGCACAACCGTAAAGGAATAGCTTTTATGTGCCTTAACATTCGCTTCGATCAGCGGCTGGCTATCGTTCTGGGACCATTTGTGCAGCCCAGAGGTCGAATCATGGATATCGCCATCAAAAAATTCCCCGTGATCGGAGTAAAACATGATCTGACCAATGGTTGAACAGGCGCATTTCGGCACGACCCGATACACCATGCTTTCACTTTCAGTCATCCAGGTTCCTGGAAATCCCATCTTTTGCCTGCCTCCAACTGCCTGCCTGATACATACGCAACTATTGTTAATAAAAAAGCAAAGAAACTCTGTTTATTCAACGGCCATTCACGTTATCTATGTTGACAATGCAGGGTAAGCCAAGGGTTTTGTTTCCGAAATGGCAAAAATCGCCTTCATATTACTATGCCACAAGAACCCGGAAGCGATTATCGCCCAGGCGGGGCAGCTTACTGCGGCCGGAGACGTGGTGGCTATTCACTTTGATGCAAGCGCTGGAACAGAAGATTACACCGCCATTCGCGCCGGGCTAAAAGACAACCCCGCCGTCACTTTTGCCCGCAAGCGGGTCAAATGCGGCTGGGGGGAGTGGTCGCTGGTTGACGCAACCTTGCAGGCGGTCGAGGCGGCAGTCACCGATTTTCCCCGTGCTACCCATTTTTACATGGTGTCAGGCGACTGCATGGCCATCAAATCTGCCGAGTTTGCCCATGAATACCTGGAAAGCGCCGATGTCGACTACATCGAAAGCTTTGACTATTTTGAAAGCGACTGGATCAAGACCGGGATGAAAGAAGACCGGCTGATCTATCGCCACTTCCTGAACGAACGCAAACACAAAACCTTGTTCTATGCCTTGTTAAACACGCAAAAACGTCTGGGTTTGACGCGCAAGATACCCGAGGATCTGCAGATCATGATCGGCAGCCAATGGTGGTGTTTGCGTCGACGCACGATCGAGGCGATTCTGGATTTCATTCGCAAACGCAAAGACGTGATGCGGTTTTTTCGCACCACCTGGATCCCGGACGAAACCTTTTTTCAAACGCTGGTCAATCATCTGGTCGCGCAAAACGAGATTCGCACCCGCACGCTGACCTTTCTGATGTTCACCGATTACGGCATGCCGGTGACCTTCTACAACGACCATTATGACTTGTTGCTAAGCCAGGACTTTCTGTTTGCCCGCAAGATCAGCCCGGAAGCCTCGGAGCTTAAAGAACGCCTTGGCGCGCTTTACGCCAGCGAGGGGGGGGAGTTCAAAATCTCCAACGAAGGGCGCAGCCTTTACAAGTTTCTCGCCGGGCGCGGACGTATTGGCCAACGCTATGCCCCGCGGTTCTGGGAGGTCGAGGCCTCACTGGGGCGCGAACGGGAATTGCTGATCGTGGTGGCCAAGAAATGGCATGTGGGCAAGCGCCTGGTGGATCGCATACGGCAGACGACTAACCTGCCGGTGATCGAGTACCTGTTTAACGAAGAAAGCTGCTGGTTGCCCGATCTGGGCGGCATTCAATCGACATTGGGAAAACGTACCAGGCACCGACGCGCCTTGATGCGCATGTTGTTTGAGTATTTTGATACCAAACAACTGGTTATTTGTATGGACCCCAACAATATCGACATGATGCAGGATTTTTATTCCGACCGTTCTACCACGCGGATACTGGAAATCGAAAGCCAGTTCAGCGACGAATATCTGGTCGGACACGCCATGCGGGTGGGCCTGGCGGGCGAGCGCACACCGCCGGATGCGATCTCTCGGCTACTACCGACAATTCGCGCCGATGTTCTTTATGAAAGCGACCGTATCCGTGACGCCGGGTTCACCGATTTTTATCGCCTGCGCGAAACCGCCACTGAACAGGAAAACGCCGTTGCTTTGGCCGGGTTCCTGAACTTGTCCCCTGAAAAGGCCGGCGAAGTTGCAACTTCGGACGGTCTGTTTTCGGATTGAGCCGATATTGGTGGGCGTGCGCGAACTCTTGGAAAAAATCGCCGCTGCGACATGCGCTTGACCCTTGCCGCAGGGCGGTCGCCTGCTATCATGGCGGAAATTGCATTCGGAGTACTAAAATGACCACGACACCGCCCGAAACTGTTGTCGTTGACAGCTATAAGGTTGCCTGTGATGGCGGCAAAGATGGCGGGCACCCGCGCGTCTGGCTGCAAATTCCCAATGAGCATGGCTGGGTCGAATGCCCCTATTGCGATTGCCGTTATGTCCACAAGGATCATGCGGACGATGAAAAGGCCGGCTGATTGACCACCGCGAAAAACGCCAAATCACCCTGGCCCGGGCGCCCTGCTATCCCCTGGGTATGCCTGCCGGCGCAAAGCATGTCTGGAACAAGAATGCACTTCGTGGCACAAGGTCCGCTCTAGGGGAACGCACAGGGATAGGGGCAAACATGGAATTCGGCAAGGGGTGCCATCTGCATCTGATCGACGGCTCGGCCTTCATTTTTCGCGCCTATCACGCGCTGCCGCCGCTGACGCGGCGCTCGGACGGGTTGCCGATTGGCGCCGTGGCCGGGTTTTGCAATATGCTGTTCAAGGAAATCGCCGATCAGACTGGCCCGGATGCACCGACTCATCTGGCGGTGATTTTCGACTATTCCGGCAAGACCTTTCGCAATGACATGTACCCGGCCTACAAGGCCAACCGACCGCCCGCGCCCGAAGACCTTGTACCGCAATTTCCCCTGACCCGCGACGCCGCCCGCGCCTTCAACATCGCCAGCATCGAGAAAGAGGGCTACGAGGCCGACGACATCATCGCCACTTATGCCCGGCTTGCCCGCGAAGCAGGCGGGCGCGCCACCATCATCAGCAGCGACAAGGACCTGATGCAACTGGTCGGTGGCGGGGTCGAAATGATGGACCCGATGAAGGGCAACCGCATTGACAGCGAAGGGGTAGAGGCCAAGTTCGGCGTCGGTCCCGACCGGGTGGTGGACGTGCAGGCGCTGGCCGGCGACAGCGTTGACAACGTGCCCGGCGCGCCCGGCATCGGCATCAAGACGGCGGCGCTGTTGATCAACGAATATGGCGACCTTGACACGTTGCTGGAGCGCGCGGGCGAGATCAAACAGCCCAAGAGGCGCCAGACCCTGATCGACAATGTCGAGCAAATCCGCATGAGCCGCGATCTGGTGCGTCTGGTGGATGATGTGGAGCTTGAAGCCGACCTGGACGCGCTGGAAGTGCGCGAACCGGAAGCGGACACGCTACTGACTTTCCTTGCCAATATGGAATTTCGCACCCTTACCAAACGCATCGCCGACAAGCTGGGTGTGGACAGCACCGACATCCCGCAACCACCCGAGGCGGAAATGGCTGCCGAAGAGCCGGACTTCCCGCCGATTGATCCGGACAAATACGAGTGTGTCGGCGATATCGACGCGCTGGCGCGCTGGATCGCGGCGATTTACGAGCGCGGCTATGTGGCGGTGGACACAGAAACCACCGGGCTGGACGAAATGCGCGCCGAGCTGGTGGGCATTTCCCTGTGCGTCGAGCCGGGAGAGGCCTGCTACATCCCGATCACCCACAAGGAGGCGGCGGCGGACGATCTTTTCGGCGGCGACGGGCTGGCCAGCGGGCAAATGCGGCTGGACACGGTGCTGGCCCAGCTTGGCCCGGTGCTGGCCGATCCCTCGATCCTGAAAATCGGCCAGAACATCAAATACGACGCCAAGATTTTTGCCCGCGTCGGCGTGCGGGTTGCACCGATTGACGACACCATGCTGCTGTCTTATGCGCAGAATGCCGGCAAGCACGGGCACGGCATGGACACGCTGTCCGACCGCTATCTGGAGCACAAGCCGATCCCGATCAAATCCCTGCTCGGCAGTGGTAAAAGCGCGATCACCTTTGACCGGGTGCCGATTGACGACGCGGTGAAATATGCCGCCGAAGACGCCGACATTACCTTGCGTTTGTGGCAGGTACTCAAGCCGGGCCTGCATCGGGCCCAGGTGACGACGATCTATGAAACCGAAGAGCGCCCTTTGGTGCCGGTTCTGGCCAAGATGGAAATGGCCGGCGTCAAGGTTGACCGCGAGGTGCTCGCGCGCATGTCCAACACTTTCGCGCAGAAAATGGCCGGGCTGGAGGCGGAAATCCACGCCCTGGCCGGGCGCAGCTTCAACGTCGGCTCGCCCAAGCAATTGGGAGAAATCCTGTTTGATGAACAAGGGCTTGAGGGTGGCAAAAAGGGCAAGACCGGCGCCTATGCCACCGGCGCGCAAGTGCTTGAGGATCTGGCCGCCGAGGGTAGTGAGCTGGCCGCGCGCGTATTGGACTGGCGCCAGCTGGCCTCGACCGACCCGAACCTGCAGAATATTCCGGTGCGCAGCGAGGAGGGGCGGCGCATTCGCGAGGCGTTCATTGCCACGCCGGGCCACAAGCTGGTCAGCCTTGACTACAGCCAGATCGAGCTACGGATTTTGGCCCATGTCGCCGATATCGACGCGTTGAAACAGGCGTTCCGCGAGGGGCAAGACATTCACGCCATGACTGCCTCGGAAATGTTCAACGTCCCGATGGAAGAAATGACTCCGGACATTCGCCGCCAGGCCAAGGCGATCAATTTCGGCGTGATCTATGGCATTTCAGGCTTTGGCCTCGCGCGTAACCTGCGCATCCCGCGCGCCGAGGCGCAGGGCTTTATCGACCGCTATTTCGAACGTTTCCCCGGCATCCGCACCTATATGGACGAGACCGTGGAATTTGCCAAACAGCTCGGCTATGTGCAAACCCTTTTTGGCCGGCGCATCCACACGCCCGAGATTGGCGCGCGCGGCCCACGGGCCGGGTTTGCCAAACGCGCCGCGATCAACGCGCCGATTCAGGGCAGCGCCGCCGACGTCATTCGCCGCGCCATGGTGCATATGCCCGCCGCCATCGCCGATCTGCCTGCCGCCATGCTGCTTCAGGTGCATGACGAATTGATCTTTGAGGTCGAGGAAAGCGCGGTGGGCAGGCTGATTGATACCGCGCGCAGCGTCATGGAGGGCGCCGCTGCCCCGGCGGTTCAAATTGACGTGCCA
>CAYSBG010000088.1:0-7682 GCA_964429125.1 uncultured Aliiroseovarius sp. | reverse complement strand
AATTGCCGGAGCTGCCCGCGCCGGTCTTGCCCGAGATAAACGGCACCTTCAACAGCGTGATTACCGGGGTTGGCGGTACCGGGGTGGTGACCATTGGCGCGGTGATGGCGCAGGCGGCCTATATGGACGGGCTGGGCGCGGGGATGATGGAAATGGCCGGGCTCGCGCAAAAGGGCGGCGCGGTGACGGTGCATCTGAAACTGGCGCGCGCACCGGAAGACATCGACGCGATCCGCGTCGCAACCGGCGAGGCAGACGCGATCATTGGCTGTGAACTGGTGGTGTCGGCGGCGCATTCGACGCTGGGGCTGACCACGACCGGGCGTACCGGCGCGGTGGTTGACAGCCACGAAACCATCACCGGCGATTTCACCCGCCAGCCGGATTTCGCGCTGCCTGGCGAGCGGCTGAAGCTGTCGCTGGAGGCGCGGATGCGCGAGCGTCTGGTGCTGTTTGATGCGACGGAACTGGCACGGATCCTGCTGGGCGATTCGATTTTCTCAAACATGTGCGTGCTGGGGGCGGCGTGGCAGGCCGGGCTGGTGCCGATTTCCCACGACGCCTTGCGCGAGGCGATCGCGTTGAACGGCCAGGCGGTAGAGATGAACCTGCGCGCCTTCGAACTGGGCCGTTGGGCGGTGGCATTCCCGGACGAGGCAGCCAAGGTTGTCGCGGCGGAAGTGGTCGAGCTTCCCAAGACATGGGAGGAGAAGATCGCTTTTCGCAGCGCGCATCTGGTGGCGTATCAGGGCAAGGCGCTGGCGCGAAAATACCGCAAGCTTGTCGACGGGATCGAGGATGCGGAGCTGCGCGAGGCGGTGGCGCTTGGATACCATAAGGCTCTGGCATATAAGGATGAATACGAGGTAGCACGGCTTTTGAAGAAGTCGCGCGCGATGGCCGAGGAGGCCTTTGACGGCGACCTGAAGTTGCGCTTTCACATGAGCCCGCCGCTGATCTCACGCCCCGGGCCGGATGGGCGGCCGAAAAAGCGCCGCTTTGGCGAGGGGGCGGGCAAGGCGATCATGGCGATGGCGCGTTTCAGGCGGCTGCGTGGCACACCATTCGACCTGTTTGGCTATAGTGAAGAACGGCGCATGGAGCGCGCGTTGATCCGCCAATATGAGGCGGATATGGCCGAAGTGCTGCAGGCGTTTGGCGAAGAAACCCGCAAACCGGCGCTTGCGCTTGCGCGGTTACCCCTGGAGATACGCGGATTTGGCCCAGTGAAGGCAGAGAATGCGGCAAAGGCTGCGAAAAAGCGGGAAACCTTGTTGAAATCTCTGAGAGAGGCCACGATCGGGGATGCGCATGCGGCACAATAGGCTTGCGTGGCGGCGTGCAGGCAGGCATTAAGCCGACATGGCAGTTGGGATTTTCGATAGCGGCCTTGGCGGCCTGACGGTGCTGGACGCGGTGGCGGATCGGCTGCCGGAGGTGGCGTTCGTCTACCTTGCCGATAGCGCCAATGCGCCTTATGGGGTGCGCACGCCCGATGACATTTTTGCCCTGACCAAGGCCGCGGTGGCGCGCCTGTGGGAGGAGGGGTGCGACCTGGTGATCCTGGCCTGCAACACCGCCTCGGCGGCCGCGCTGCGACGGATGCAGGAGGAAGGGTTGCCGGAGGGCAAGCGGGTGTTGGGCGTGTTCGTGCCGTTGATCGAGGCGCTGACCGAGCGCGATTGGGGCGACAATTCCCCACCGCGCGAGGTCGCGGTCAAGCATGTGGCGCTGTTTGCTACGCCGGCCACGGTCTCCAGCCGCGCCTTTCAACGCGAGCTGGCGTTTCGCGCCATTGGCGTCGATGTCGAGGCCCAGGCCTGTGGCGGGGTGGTGGATGCCATCGAAGAGGGCGACATGATTTTGGCCGAAGCTTTGGTCAAAAGCCATGTGGACGCCTTGACCCGCAAGATGCCCACACCGGATGCGGCGGTTTTGGGATGCACCCATTATCCGCTGATGGCGCAGGCGTTTCAGCAGGCTTTGGGGGCGGGTGTGAAAGTGTTCAGCCAGGCCGGGCTGGTGGCCGAGAGCCTTGCCGACTATCTGGCCCGCCACCCGGATATGCGCGGGGCCGGGCAGGAGTCGAAATTCCTGACCACCGGTGATGCGGGCAAGGTCAGCGACCGGGCCACCGCGTTTCTGCGACGAAAGATCACGTTTCAAGCCGTCTGAGCGCCCATTGCGGCGGGGCACGAGAGCCCTTACATTCCCCTATGAACAGGAGAGGTCGCCATGACCCACAAAATCGCCATCCTTGGTGCCAGCGGCTATACCGGAGCCGAGTTGGTGCGCTTGATCGCCAATCATCCAGCGATGGAGATTGTCGCCCTTTCCGGCGAGCGCAAGGCCGGGTTGCCCTACCGCCAGGTGTATCCGCACCTGCGCCACCTTGATTTGCCCGATCTGGTCAAGATCGACCAGATTGATTTCAGCGACGTTGATCTGGCGTTCTGTGCGCTTCCGCACGCCACATCGCAGGCGGTGATCCGCGAATTGCCGCACGATTTGAGGATCATTGATCTGTCGGCGGATTTCCGGCTGCGCGATGTCGAGGCATATGCCAAATGGTATGGCAAACCGCATGGCGCACCGCATTTGCAGGCCGAGGCGGTGTATGGGCTGACCGAGTTTTACCGCGACGACATACGCGATGCCCGCCTGGTGGCGGGCACCGGGTGCAATGCGGCCACGGGGCAATATGCGCTGAACCCGTTGATGCGGGGCGGGGTGATTGATCTGGACGATATCGTGATTGACCTGAAGGCGGCGGTGTCCGGGGCGGGACGCGCGCTCAAGGAAAACCTGCTGCATGCAGAGCTGTCGGAGGGCTATCACGCCTATGCCATTGGCGGCACCCATCGCCACTTGGCCGAGTTTGACCAGGAGTTTTCCCGCCATGCGGGGCGGGCGGTCAGGGTGCAGTTCACCCCGCATCTGGTCCCGGCCAACCGGGGAATACTGGCAACGATCTATGTCAAAGGCGATGGTGATGCTATTCACGCGGCTTTGGCGACGGCCTATGAAGACGAGCCGTTCATCCTTGTGTTACCCATGGGCGAGGCGCCTTCGACCCGCCATATTCGCGGCTCGAACTTTTGCCATATCGGAGTGATCAAGGATCGTATCCCCGGGCGCACGATCCTTGTTGCCGCACTGGACAATCTGACCAAGGGGTCGTCCGGTCAGGCGTTGCAAAATGCAAATATCATGCTTGGGGTTGATGAAACTGCGGGGCTTCTGATGGCTCCGCTCTTCCCGTGAGGAGGGTGAGATGGCCGGAATGAAAGGGCTGAAAAAGAAACGCCGGATGCAGGTGATTGCGTTGGCGTTTGTCGCGCTGGCGGTCTCCACCGGGCTGGTCGGCTATGCGCTGCGCGATGGGATCAACTATTTCCGTTCGCCCAGCCAGGTCATGGAAAACCCGCCAGGCGCAAAAGAGAAATTTCGCCTTGGTGGTCTTGTCGAAGAAGGCTCGTTGGTGCGCGGCGATGGCGAAAGCGTGCAGTTTTCCGTAACCGATGGCGGGGCAACAGTGCCGGTGGTGTTTACCGGCGTGCTGCCGGACCTGTTTAACGAAGGCCAAGGCATGATCGGCACCGGAACTTACGTGAATGGTGTGTTCCAAGCCACGGAAATCCTTGCGAAACATGACGAAAACTACATGCCCAAGGAAGTCATCGACGCGCTGAAGGAACAGGGGATTTACGAGGACCCGAACTCCTGATTTCCGCTTTGTTAACCTGATATCCGCAGCCTTGGCCTTGCATTTACACGCGAGGTCAAGCGCTGATGAAGTCGGTTCAGGAAATTGCCGAGGAAATTGTCGCCCGCGAGGGTGGCTTTGTCAACGATCCGGACGATCCGGGCGGGGCGACCAAATACGGGGTGACCATCGGCACCATGCGCCGACTTGGGCTGGACCTGAGCGGGGATGGCAAGGTCGGCGTGGAGGACGTGCGGCGCCTGTCGCGCATTCAGGCGCGCGACATCTTCATAGAGCATTATTTTCGCCGTCCGGGGATCGACCAATTGCCGGAAGCGATCCAGCCGTCGGTGTTTGACATGTATGTCAATGCCGGCGCCAATGCTGTTCGCATTTTGCAACGGTTGCTGCGCAAGATGGGCTGGATGGTGGCGGTGGACGGGGCGATTGGCCCGCAAACCATCGCGGCGGCAGAGGCCGCGTATGCGGCGGCGCAGGAGCATTTCGCCAATGCCTATGGAATTGAGCGGCGCAATTATTATTATCGGCTGGCCGACCGGCGCCCGGCCAGCCGCAAATATGCACGCAGGCGGGATGGGGGCAAGGGTGGGTGGATCCTGCGCGCCGAAACCTTCATCGATCCCAAATACCATTTGAGCGAGGCCGAACATCGCGCGCGGGTGGCGGCATGGGATTGATCGAAGCGATTTTCAGCATGATCTTTGGCGGCGGCCGCAACGTGATCAAGGAAACCGCCGAGGTGTTTCGCGAGAATGCCGAGGCAGCGGGACAGCGGGCAGCGGGGCTGCGCAGTGATAGCCTGCGCCAGTTTGCGGCGGAATTTGCCTTGCCACGGCGCGGCTGGTTTGACCGGTTCATGGACGGGCTGAACCGGCTGCCGCGCCCGGCATTGGCGCTGGGCACGTTGGGGCTGTTTCTGTCGGCGATGTATGACCCGGTCTGGTTTGCCGCGCGGATGCAGGGCATTGCCCTGGTGCCAGAGCCGCTGTGGTGGCTGCTGGGGGCGATTGTCAGCTTTTACTTTGGCGCGCGCCACCAGGCCAAGGGGCAGGAGTTTCAACGCTCGATCGCCCAAACCATGGCGCGGGTGAATGGGGTGACGCAGAACCTGCGGGCGCTGGAGGCGTTGCAGGCCGGGGCCAGTGTACGCGAGGCGCCGGAGGATGTTGGCGCGGCCAATCCGGCGCTGGATGCCTGGAGGGACGGGGATGGGACCTGATCTGATTTTCAAGCTGGTCGCGGAAAACGGCCCGTGGGCGCTTTTGGTGTTTTACCTGTTGTGGCGGGATTTGCAGAAGGATCTGGCGACACGGGCGGTTCTGGACAAGAACTCGGCGATTTTGACCGAGATCACCACCATCATCCGCGAGCGCCTGCCGCGGAGGTATCGTCGATGACCTGCACGGGCACATCCGGGATCCTGGCCTGGCTCAAGCGCTTTTTTGTTGGCCGCGCGTTTTGCAAGGCGTTGGAACGAAATGAAAAAGCCGCCGATGCATTGGATGCGGCGGTGCGGGAGGTTTTGCGCCCATGAAACAGGCATTCTTGTTGCTGGTCGCCCTGGTTGCAGTTTTTCAGGGGGGCTATGCGGTTTTTGGCTACGCGGCGGTCTACCAGGTCACCTATGGGGCGATCACGCTGATGGCGTTGATGATCGCGGCGACGTTTCTGTGGTTGTTCATCGTGCGCGCCACACCGCTGGCTTTGGGCATGGCCTATAGCTGGGCCGGGGCCGGGGCGGTGATGGGCTGGTGGTGGTTTTTCAACCTGTCAGGCCAGCCGGAATGGCTGCGTGCCAGCCCGGTGCTGTTTGCCTTCTTGCCGTTCTATTTTGTCGGCGCGGTGCTGCATTTCGCGGTGATCCACCGCTCGTTCGGCCTGCATGGCGCGGCGTTTTTGCTGCCGGTTGTTGGGGCCGTGGCGCTCTCCGCCGGAATTTACCTGCTAACATGACAAAGCCGGACCTAACGCCCGGCTTTGTACATCGTTCAAATGGGGTCGGCTCAGAATTCCAAGCCAATACCGAGGCGTACCGAACTGGTGGTTAAAATACCGCCGATCGCCCTCTGGCCAACAATCTCACCACGGGCATACATGTTGGCGCCAAAGGCGTATTGGCCACCAATCGAGTATTCGACAAAGTTGGTGGCTCCGCTGTCGCGGCCAAGGCCAAGATTGGCAAAAAGCAGGCCATTGGTGCCAGCGGCAACGCCGAGGCGCCCGTCAATGGTGAATTGTCTGTAGGCCGCTGAAGGGTCATACAACAGCCCAAGTTCGCCCCCATAGACCATGGAGCCGTTGCCGGTCAGATAGCCAAGGTTGAAACCCAGATAATTGCCGACTGGCGGATTGATCCAGTGCCCGGCATAGACGTCGCCATACCAGCCGGTCCAGTCATGCGCGGCGGGGGCGGCGGGCACATAGGGTGTATCAACCACTGGCGGGGTGTAAGAGCCAGCTTGGGCCATGCCGGTCAGGGCGGCAAAAGTGACTGCTGTGAGGATTGTGGTGTTTTTCATTTAAATTCTCCGAATTGCTCGAACACTGGTATGACTGCTTTTTTGCTTTGCCGTTTCCGGTAATGATACCAGTATATATCAGTATTGGGATGATTGAAACGATAAAAAAAAGGGCCCTCGCAAACACTGGATTGCGCAGCGCGCTGTGGCGAAAAAGCGACATATGGCCGGAATCCGCGTCAAAAACCACGCATGCGTCACGCATAATTGGTGTGATATTGCTCGATCAACACCAGGTTTGTGGGGCTCCGGGGCATTGAACGGCGAACCGGTAGAGGAAAAACCGTCGCTGGCCGAGAGCCAGGCATTGCGGAAGAATTGCCCGAAAATCAAAGCATCTCTCACCGCGTGCGATTTTGCCAAAACCGGGCGCGGGCCCGGTTTTGCACGTGCATTATGGTTTCTGTGTGACGTCAGAAGTCTACGCCAACGCCCAGGCGAACCGATGATTTTGATCCACCGCCACCAAAGGCAGTTTGGCCAACGACTTCGCCACGCGCGTATATGCTGTTGGTAAAGGCGTATTGCCCACCTACCGAATATTCGACAAAGTTGAAGGCCGCGCTGTCGCGGCCAAGGCCAAGGTTGGCAAAGAGGAGCGTATTGACGCCTGCGGGTACACCAACCCGGCCATCAATGGTGAATTGGCTGTAACTTGCCGAGGGGTCATAAACATATCCAAGCTCGCCCCCATAAACCATGGAGCCATTGCCGGTCAGATAGCCCAGGTTGAAGCCAAGGTAATTGCCGGGCACGCCGGAAAACCAGTGGCCCGCATAGACATCGCCATACATGCCGGTCCAGTCCTTGTTGCCGGGGGAGGTTGGATAGGGGCTTATGTTATTGGCCGGCTGGGGGGTGTAGGTGCCTGCTTGCGCCATGCCTGTAAACGCTGTGAAAGCGATCACAGCGATTTTTACGCTGTTCTTGTGCATTGTTCTTCTCCGTTTGCTCGAGTACGCGTGGAAGGTGTCTTTGACTGCACCTTTTGAGTACTGCGCCCTGTGTACACTATTGTGGAAACAGTTGAAACGGGGAGAAAAAAAGGAATGGGAAAAGCCGGCTGTACCGGCACTAGGTGTGGCATTGGGGCTACATCAGGCCGCAAAATGCGCTAAAAGCCGCCTATCAGCGCCGATTGCGCCCGCGTGGGCGGCGAAAAACGCCCTCTGGCCGGACCAGAGGGCGGAAAAATCAGAATTGAATGCCGACGCCCAAGTTGATGCCATTAGCAGAGAACTGGCCAACACCCAGGAGAGAACGGATGAATGGCGGCAATGGGGCTGGACACCCTTCTGTGAGCGCGGCGAAGTGACCATTGTTGCCGGGAAAAATTTTGCTATGGTCGGCGCCATGATTACAGAGCTTGGACATTTTGCACTGGTGCTCGCGTTAGGCGTGGCTTTGGTGCAAGTCGTGGTGCCGCTGATTGGCGC
>CAYSBG010000087.1:6013-7722 GCA_964429125.1 uncultured Aliiroseovarius sp. | reverse complement strand
CGCGTGGCCACCATGATCGAACCAAAGCTGATCAAGGCAACAAAGGCACCTACTACCCCGCGCCCCATTAACGGGCCCAGCGCCGGAGGAAAGGCCATCTGCCGATATCGCACTACCGCAAGCGCCGGCATGAACACCCCGTCAATCAGGAAAAACCACGCCAGAAAGGTGAACGGGTCCGCCGCCGAGCGGATCCCATATGCGTCCCAGGTTGTGTAAAGTGCGACAAACAAACCGGTCAGCACCGCCATCGCCAGCGCCGGTTTCATCTGCGCGCGTCCGGCCTGCCAGTGACGCAGGTTGTACACCGCCAGACCATAGATCCCGGCCAGCAGCATAATCACCCCAAACCATTGCAAAAGCGCATAGCGCTCTGCAAAGAGGATCGTCGCACCGATCACCGCAAATAGCGGGCCGGTGCCGCGCACCACCGGGTAAACCACCGTGTAGCTGCCCAGCACATAGGTCTGTGCCTGCGCCAGTTTGTAGCCAACATGGATAAGGAAAGTGACCCCGAGGATTGGCCACAAATGCGGCGCCGGCCAGGGCACCACGAACAAGGCAAACGGCGCGGCCATGACGGCGTAGGAAATATCAATCGCCCCGCGTGACAGCCACGGGTCGTGGCGCCCTTTTTGTAAAGCACCAAATGCAGCGTGCGAAAACGCCGCCAGCAAAGTCAGCATAACCGCCAGAATATGCCCGGCTTCAGTGCCTTCCAGAGAGATCAGCCATTGGCTCATGCATCGGTGCCTGTGGTGAGGGCGGCGCCGGGGGTTTCACACCCCCGGACCCCCGTGGAGTATTGTCAGAAAGATGAAAGCCGGATCATGTCCCGGTCAGGGCTGAGGCAAATTCCTCAGGGTCAAACGGGGCCAGATCGTCGATCTGCTCGCCGACCCCGATCGCATGGATCGGCAAGGCAAATTTGTCAGCCAATGCCACCAGCACGCCGCCTTTTGCGGTACCGTCCAGCTTGGTCATGACCAACCCGGTTACATCGGCCAGCTTTTGAAATGTCTCGACCTGAGAAAGCGCATTTTGTCCGGTGGTCGCATCGAGAACCAGCAACGTATTATGGGGCGCGTCCGGGTCTTTCTTTTTGATCACCCGGACGATCTTGGACAGCTCTTCCATCAGGTCGGCCCGGTTTTGCAACCGCCCGGCGGTGTCGATCATCAACAGGTCGGCCCCCTCGGACTCGGCGCGGGTCATCGCGTCAAAGGCAAGGCTGGCGGGGTCCGAACCTTCGGGCGCGGTGAGGACCGGCACGCCGGCGCGCTCGCCCCAGACCTGGAGTTGCTCGACGGCGGCGGCGCGAAACGTATCCCCGGCGGCAATGATCACCGACTTGCCGGCGGCGCGGAACTGGCTGGCCAGTTTGCCGATGGTCGTGGTTTTGCCCGAGCCGTTGACGCCCACCACCAGCACCACTTGCGGCTTTTTCGCATAGAGCGGCAGCGGGCGCGCCACCGGCTCCATGATCCGGGTAATTTCACTGGCCAGAAGCGCCTTGATCTCGGGCAGCGACAACTTCTTGCCGAAATGGCTTTCCGACAGGTTGGCGGTGACGCGCATGGCCGTGTCCACCCCCATATCCGAGGCGATCATCAGATCCTCCAGGCTTTCCAGCATATCATCATCCAGCACCCGGCGCGTGACCGTGCCGCTGCGTTTGAGAATGCGTCCGAGAATGCCGGGGCTGGCCG
>CAYSBG010000087.1:0-5913 GCA_964429125.1 uncultured Aliiroseovarius sp. | reverse complement strand
CGCGTGACCGTGCCGCTGCGTTTGAGAATGCGTCCGAGAATGCCGGGGCTGGCCGTAGTTTCCGTCTCTGGTTCCAGCGCGGCGGCGGCTTCCGGTGCGCGGTCTGGCACCACCGCCGTATCGCTCGGCGCTTGCATCATTTCGGTTTCGAGGACTTCTTCTTGCCCCCCCTCTTCGACAATCGCCGCCAGTCCCTCTTCCAGCTTGGCGGATGATTTGAAAAGTCGCTTCTTGAGTTTGTTGAAAAACGCCATGTCGCCTCCGGTTTGTCCCCAGATAGTCGGCTTTGGCGCGCTTTGGAAGGGGTCAGAGGGTGATCGCGGCCATGATAAGGAATTGCCCGGCGATGTAAAACAGCCACACGCCCCATCCGCTGGGCCCTGTCCACGGATCGACTGGGGCCAGGCGGAACATCCTGAGCGCCAGCAAAAAGTCGGACAGGATGAACAATCCAGCGCCCGCGATCAGCACCGCATCGCCAGTGCCCAGCGCCGCCAGCCCCATAGCCGTGATCACCAGCACATACACCCGCACCGGCCAGCGCAGGTCTCTGGCATGCGGCGTCAGCCACACCTCGGTTGAACCTGCCAACCCCAACATGGCAAGCGCACCCATTGGTCGGGCAAGAACGGCAGCCAGCGGATCGGGTTGCCCCTGATCCAGAAACAGCCCCACATAGGCAACATGGGCCAAAGCGAACGCTGACAAACCGGCAAGGAACGCGCGCCGCCCCTCCCGCGACAACGCCAGATCGCCCATGGCTGACAGCAAGAGCGCACCGATCAACAGAGCCGGAGAGAAGGCGCCAAACATGGCCAGGGCAAACAACACCAGCGGCAGGGTTTTCAACACCGAGCGCAAAGGCGACGGTGAACGGTTAACCCACGGAAAATAGACCAGGGCAACCAGCACTCCGAGCGCGACAATAACCAGAACCAAGGTTGCGTCCCGCATATCAGATTTCACTCTGGAAATGGCGCATGGTCAGGCGAATGGCGTTGGGTGCGGCCTGCCCCAGCCCGCAGATCGAGGCATCCTGCATCAGCACGCACAGCTCCTCCAGCAGCGCCTGATCCCAGCGTTCGGCCCGCATCAGCTTGACCGCCTTTTCACAGCCGACCCGGCAGGGCGTGCATTGACCACAGCTTTCGGCCTCAAAAAACCGCAGCATGTTCAAGGCCGCGTCGCGCGCGCTGTCCTGGTCGGACAATACCACCACCGCGGCCGAGCCAATAAAGGTGTCGTGTTCCTGCAGCATGTCGAAATCCAGCGCGACATTGTCCAGCGACGCCGGCAGCAGGCCCGAAGACGGCCCGCCCGGTTGATAGGCGGTAAAAACATGGCCACGCGCCATGCCCCCGGCGGCGGCAATCACATCGGTAATGGTCGAGCCTGCGGGAAGTAAATACACCCCGGGCCTGGCCACCCGTCCGGACACCGAATAATGGCGCAACCCCGTGCGGCCGTTCTTTTCCGTGGTATTAAGAACCTCCGGCCCTTCCCGGCAAATGCGTGCAACCCAGTGCAGGGTTTCAACATTATGCACCAGGGTCGGGCGGCCAAACAGGCCGGTCTCGGCCACATAAGGCGGGCGGTGGCGTGGCAGGCCGCGCTTGCCTTCGATGCTTTCCAGCATGGCGCTTTCCTCGCCACAAATATAGGCACCTGCCCCCCGGCGCAGCTCGATCTGGCCGAGGCCGATCAAACCGGCGCCTTCCATCGCAGCGATCTCGCGCAAGAGCAGGGCATGAATGCCGGGATACTCATCGCGCAGGTAGAAATAAATCCGCTCGGCCTCGACCGCCCAAGCGGCGATCAGCGCGCCCTCCAGCACCAGATGCGGGCGGGTTTCCAGCAGCATCCGGTCCTTGAACGTGCCCGGCTCGCCTTCATCCGCATTGACCGCCAGAAAACGCGGCCCGGCGTGTGCGCGCACAAAGCCCCATTTCTGGCCAGCGGGAAACCCGGCCCCGCCCTGCCCGCGCAGGCCAGCGGCAAGGATTTCTTGCTGCACGTCTTCCCAGGCCCCGCTTTGGCGCAGACGCACGAGCGTCTCATAGCCGCCCGCAGCGCGATAGGCGGCAAGCGGCTCGGCCTCTGGCATCATGGCGTGGGTTTCGCCCGCCTGCGCCGCCGCCAGAACCGTTTCCGGCGTGGCATGGCCAAGATGGTTGTGGCCGACCTCGGCCACCGGGGCGCTGTCGCACCGGCCCATGCAAGGCGCGCGCAAAATGCGGACGTTTGCCGGGTCCGTTCCCGCCTCCAGCGCCGTGGCCAGCGCGTCGGCCCCGGCCATTTCACACGACAGGCTGTCGCATACCCGGATGGTCAGGGCGGGCGGTGGCGCCTCGCCGTCTGCAACCAGGTCGAAATGCGCGTAAAAACTTGCAACTTCGTAGATTTCCGCCTGCGAAAGTTGCAACTTTTCCGCCAAAGCGCGGATATGTGCGACGGAAAGGTGGTGATTCGCATTTTGCAATAGGTGTAGGTATTCAATCAGCCGGTCGCGCCGGTAAGGCCCCGTGCCGATCTGCGCCTCCACCTGGCCAAGCGCCTGCAAATCAACCTGGCGCCCCTTTGGCGTGCGCCGCGCTTTACCGCGCCCGTCTTTCCATGGTTTTGTATCTGCGACCATTTTCGCACCCAATTGTTGCTTTGACCAAAGGTTAGCCCGGTTTGCGCCGTCCATGCGAGCCAAAAACGACATCTGCGTTGCCGCTTGCGTATCCTGACCCGGCGACGCTGGCCAACGGGCAGACCTTGCGCTAGGATCGGCCCATGTTACGCGCTGTTTTCCTTGGCTTGCTCCTGCTGGTGCCCCTGTCGACGAACGCCCAGCAATCCCTTGATGGGCCAGCATTTTCTATCCTTACCGAGGGGAAAACCTTTGTTTTTTCCCTGGGCGGAGAGCCCTACGGTGCCGAGCAATACCTGCCTGGGAACCGGGTTTACTGGTCGTTCCTCGACGGGCGCTGCCTGGCCGGGAGCTGGCGGGAACAGGCCGGAAAGATCTGTTTTGCCTATGAGGATCGGCCCGGTGAATTCCAGTGTTGGGAATTCTGGCAGAACGACACCGGCCTGACAGCAAGCCTGTCCGGCCCTGGCTCGGATGGCAACGTCTATTCTGCCCAACCGTCAGACGAAATTCTGTATTGCATGGGCCCGGATGCCGGGGTCTGAAGCCGTGAACCATCGCTGATATTTGCGCCTGTACGGGGTAATTCCCCCAGCCATTCCCCCTTGCCCCTTGGCCCAAGCCCCCTATGCTGGAGCACGTTCAATACGGAGAAAAACATGGCTGACCTTTTGACGATGGAGAATCTGGGCAACCTGCTGGTGCTGTGCTTTTTGCAGGCTGTGCTGGGGTTTGACAACTTGCTGTATATCTCGATCGAGAGCCAAAGGGCGCCGGTCGCCAGCCAAAGGTCCGTGCGTTTTTGGGGCATCATCATCGCCGTTGCTCTGCGGGTGGCGCTGCTTTTCGTGATGATCCGCCTGATCTCCACCTTGTCAGAACCGTTCTATATCTTTGATATCTCTGGGGTAATTGAGGGCGGCGTCAACTTCGCCACCTGTGTGTTCATCTTTGGCGGTGTGTTCATCATGTATACGGCGGTCAAAGAGATCGGCCATATGTTGTCGATTGACCACCTGGACACGGACATGGACCAGAAGTCGGGCAAATCTGCTGCCGGGGTCGTGGCGCTCATCGTGTTAATGAACCTGGTGTTCAGTTTCGACAGCGTGCTGTCGGCGCTGGCCATCACCAAGGTTTTCCCGGTTCTGGCTGCGGCAATCATCATTTCCGGCATCGCCATGCTGGCGTTGGCCGATGGGGTCACCAAGTTTCTTGAGAAAAACCGCATGTACGAGGTGCTTGGCCTGTTCATCCTGCTGATTGTCGGCGTGGTTCTGTTGGGCGAGGCCGGCCCCGCCGCAGCCCACGCCATGCACGACGACTCGTTGGCGCTCAGGTTCTTTGGCTACGAAATTGTGCCGATGTCGAAATCGACCTTCTATTTCGCGGTCGCCGTTTTGTTTGCGGTCGAGATTCTCCAATCGGGCTACGCGCGCAAGCTGAACCATGAGCGGCAAGCCGAGCAAAAACGATGAGAAACCCTGCCACCATGGAAACCAGCGCCGATCACGCCTATATCAGGCAGGAACCCCGCACAATGCGGGATGGGGAGGGAATGTGACCGGACCGGGATTGCAAAAACTGGCGTTTTTTCTGCTGGTGGCCTTGACGCTTTATGTCTCTTTCACAGGAGGCGCGTGATGGCCAAACGTTTTGGCGGAGAATTCAGCCCCGAAAAAACCGGGGACAGCGGCAAAAGCCCCTATGCAGGCGCTATGCGCGCGCGGGCTGCCGGGCGGGTGAATTTCCTGTTTCTGGCACCTTTACCCCTCGCATTCATGGCGTTTTTTCGCGAACCTGTCGGGCTGGCGCTCAGCCTGGGCGCCCTTGGCCTGCTGATCCTGGCGGCCTGGCTGACCCGCGAAGGGCTTAAGGCAGAAGAGGCCTACAACGCCCGCAAGATTGCCAGGCGTCCTGCGATGCCGCGCAAGATGATTGCCTCTGTCGTAACCGGGCTGGGCCTTGGGCTGGCGGCGATGCTTGATGGCACACCCCTGACCGCAGGGCTATTTGCCATCCTTGGCGCGGGCCTGCATTTTGCCGCTTTCGGCCCCGATCCCCTTAAAAACAAGGGGATGGAGGGAATTGACGCGTTTCAGACCGACCGGGTTGCCCGTGCGGTTGAGAGCGCCGAAAAACACTTGGCGGCGATGCAGGACGCCATTGTCCGGGTGCGTGATCGCAAACTGGAGGGGCGCGTTTCCGCCTTTGCCGAGACAGTGCGCGACATGTTCCGCACAATTGAGGACGACCCGCGCGATCTGACCGCCGCGCGAAAATACCTCAGCGTTTATTTGAAGGGTGCCCGTGACGCGACGGTGAAATTCACCGAGATTTACACCCGAAACAAGGACGCTGACGCGCGCGCCGATTACGAAGCGCTTCTGGATGATCTGGAGGGCAGTTTCGCCGCCAAGACCCAAGCCTTCCTGACCGACAATCGCACCGATCTGGACGTGGAAATTGAAGTGCTGCGCGAGCGGCTGGCCCGCGAAGGCGTGGCTTTGGAAAGACTGAACGAGGGGACAAAAAATGGCTGAGACGATACGCGAAAAGGCGCAGGCCGCGCTCAAGGAAGTCGACGAAATTTCGGCGGTGGTGCTGCCGGAACCGTCGACCGAACTGGTGGTAATGGAGGCGGCGGACAAGCCGACCAGCGCAGAAATCAAGAAGCGCATGGATGAGATCGACCTGGGCAACACCCAGTCGATTATCGAATTCGGCTCGACCGCGCAAGCTGGCCTGCAGGAAATCAGCCAGGAAATGCTGCAGGGCGTGCGCAACAAGGATGTTGGCCCGGCCGGCGACAGCCTGCGCTCGATCGTCACCACCATTCGCGGCTTCTCGATCTCAGAACTGGACATGCGCCGCAAGCGCTCGTTCTGGGAACGCCTGTTGGGGCGCGCGGCACCGGCAGCAAATTTCCTGTCGCGCTACGAGGACGTGCAAGGTCAGATTGATCGGGTAACCGAGAACTTGTTGAGCCACGAGCACACCCTGCTCAAGGATATCAAATCGCTCGACAAGCTGTATGAAAAGACGCTGAATTTCTATGACGAACTGGCGCTGTATATCGCCGCTGGCGAGGCCAAACTGAAAGAGCTGGACGAAACCGTAATCCCGGCCAAGCAGGCCGAAGTGGACGCCGCCCCCGAAGACAAGGGGGTGATCATGGCTCAGGAGCTACGCGACATGCGCGCGGCGCGTGACGACCTGGAGCGCCGGGTCCACGACCTGAAACTCACCCGTCAGGTGACGATGCAAAGCCTGCCCTC
>CAYSBG010000086.1:0-7733 GCA_964429125.1 uncultured Aliiroseovarius sp. | reverse complement strand
GGTCGAGCCGTTAACAAGTAGCTTGGACTACACCAAATTGAAACGCAGGCTACGGGCCTGCGTTTCCTTTTTGAAGGGTGGTTCTGTTGCTCGGGTTCAAAAGAGAGCAAAATTTGAAACAGGAAGTGTCAAGGAATCCAGGGGCAATTCAACCACCTCTTTTTGCTCAAAGCGCTCGCGAGCAAAGCTACCAAACGCTTTTTGCAGGCGCGATGCATAAGGCTCACCGCGCACAAGCAAGAGGGTCAGCCCCAACTAGGATATGCACAGCGCCTATGGCAAGCGCGTCACACTTTAGCACGCTCGGTGTGAACGAAAACCGACGCTAAATTAAGGCGTTATCTAGATATACAGCTTGTGGGATACCCTTGGCGATCCCGGGAAGACTCGAACTCCCAACCCCCTGATTAGAAGTCAGGTGCTCTATCCAGTTGAGCTACGGGACCGTGTGGGCAAACTAGCCGCTTGGTTCCCCGCGCTCAAGCACCAAGGCTACATATCCGCGATCTTTTTGGCGATGGCCCAAGTCACCGGAATAGCAACGACAAATCCCACCAGGGCCTCAAGGATGATCGGGTTGCGCGTATCGTACCCCATGGTTAACCCCGCAATCATGAAAATACCGGCCAAGGTCGCGCCGAGGACAATGTAAATCAACGGAACCAGTCTGATCATAGCACATCCTCCACAAGTGGTTGTTACCACGCTGAAATCACGGCAAACGGGTGGCTTCTTTGATCTGGGTCAGGTTTCCCCTTGACCGATTGGCGCAGGTCAGCCGCGCATGGCGCGGGCGACATAAATGGCGATGGGCCAAGCGATCAACCAGCCGATAAAGCCCGCGCCGATGAGCGGCCATAGGGTGGAAACACCAGATACCAGCGCCACCACAACGGCGACGCTGGCGAGGGTTCCACCGATCAGCGAATGCAGGATGAGGACGAGGCGCATGCTAGTCGCGCGGGGTCTTCATGCGGTCCAACAGATTGTTTTTCAACACAAATTGATGATACAATGCGGCGGCGACATGCAGGGCGATCAGGGCAATCAGGGCAAATTTCAGGTAGAAATGGATGGTTGCCGCCAAGGTTTGCTCGCCAAACCACGCGCCCATTCCGGTAATTGGCATCAGGATCAGCAGCAGGTACAGCGTGTGGTGGGTGCCGTGGGCGGCGGCTTTCATGGCTTTGGTTTCTTCGGCAGGCAGCTCTGGCGCGCCGCGTTTCTTGCGCAGAAACAGGCGCCAGAGGACCAGCACGAGTATAACGATGCCGCCAATAACATGCCCTGAAATCAATAGGTTAAACTGAAATTCACCGGTGTCGACCCATTTGAACCAGGCGTCTTTTATATAGTCATTAAAGATGAATTGCAGCGCCACCAACAGGAAAACAACCCAATGCAGGGCGATTTGCGTGCGGGAATAACCTTTCGGTTTCATGTCACTTCCTTTTGACGAATTCTGTAATAATTACAATGCGTTGTCCCTCAACGCGGCCTTCTATATGGGCGGGGTTATCTGCCACCAGAGAAATACCCCGCACGGCGGTGCCGCGTTTGGCGGTAAACCCGGCGCCTTTTACCGGTAAGTCCTTGATAAGAACCACAGTATCGCCCGCATTCAGGGTGGCGCCGTTGCTGTCTTTGTGTTGGCTTTCGACCGGGACGTTATCGGCCCAGGCTTGGGCTTCGTCATCCAGATAGACCTGATCCAGCGCATCCCGGGCCCAGCCTTCGCTGTTCAAGCGGCGCAGCATTCGGACGCTAAGCACTTGAATTGCAGGGTTTTCATCCCAGATCGTACCAGCAAGGCCGCGCCAATGGTTTGGTTCGGGCGTGGCCTCGATCTGGTCAATACAGGTTTGGCAAATCTCGACAGAGGCCCCATCAGGACCACCGGAGACGGTATAAGTGATCAAAGAGTCACTTGAAGAACACAGAGGACAAGTCATAGCGCGTTGGGTAGGCAAAAGTTTAAACTTTTACAAGTGCAATAGGGCCAATGTTTAAACTGTCACAGGCCGAGAACCCAAATGTTGAAACTTTTTCCGCGCCCAGAACTGCTCAACCGCGTGTCGATGACCAAACTGCGCCCACACCTGCGCGAGGTCATCGAGGCGATCCACGCCCATAACAGCAAATTCCTGATCACCCATCACGGCCACCAGGTGGCAGCGATCGTTTCAATTCAGGATTTCTGGCGAATATGGGAGGACGAGGATCTGGACCTGCTCGGCCCCAAACACCCGCAAACCGGCAAACGCCCCGGTCCCATTTGGGTGCGCGAAAGCGGCTGGCAGCGCCATCTGGCGGTGGAATGGACAGAGGCCGGGCCGGTGGTGAAAAAAGGCTATGTGGCAAAGATCCCGGAGGAAGCGGCCCAAGCGCCGCAAATGCGGGCGCCGGAGCGGCGGCGGTGGTGGGCGTTATGGTAGGCCCACACAGGGACGCAGCACACAGGCGGCACATCGGACGTGGATGGGTTCGAGCGTGTTGCGCCCGATCAGATTCGGGCATTCACACGTGTGGGCGAGGCAGCGCTTGGCGCGCAAGTGCGTTCGCCCATATGAGTGCATTCGATTTGGGGCGACATGCGCTAGTGCAGCCGCTCTGGCAAGGCACAGATTTCATGGCCCTGCACCGCGGATGTCACCACCTGGCCATGCTCGGTTTCACAAATCTTGTAGCCGTAGCCAGCCAGCCGGTGCTTCCACTCCCGGTCGCTTAACGCCAAGGCGCGTTCGCGGGTCAGGATGTCTATGACCTTGACAATATCGAATTCGGATTGTGCCTGAATGTAAGACATGCGTGCCTCCTTTGTTTTCATTGGAGGTAGAATTGCCGAAGAAAACGGCGACAATTCCGCGTGAATAGGGCAATTGCACGGCGATTCAGAAACAATTAAGGCGTGTCGCGCCCAATCAGATTCGGGCATTCATCAGTCAGGGCGAGGCAGCGCCTGCACAGCAGGTGCGTTCGCCCTGACTGATGAATTCAATTTGGTGCGACATGCTCTAAGGCAGCGGTTGGGATTGTTTCCGCCTTACATCCCGGCGTCGCGCTCAATCTCTCGTTTTGACTTGCGGGCACGTTCGGTGGCGCTTTTCAACTGGCCACAAGCGGCCATGATATCCTCGCCGCGCGGCTTGCGGATCGGGCTGGCGTAGCCGGCCTTGTAGATGATGTCGGCAAAAGAACGGATGCGATTGTTTGACGACCGCTCATAGGGCGCGCCGGGCCATTCGTTGAACGGGATCAGGTTAATCTTGGCCGGAATGCCCTTGATCAGCTGCACCAGGCGGCGCGCATCTTCGTCGCTGTCATTGACCCCCTTGAGCATGACGTATTCAAAGGTGATCCGCTCGGAATTGGACAGCTTGGGATAGGCGCGCAGGGCTTCCAGCAGCTTTTCAATATTCCAGCGTTTGTTGATTGGGACCAGGCGATCGCGCACCGCATCGGTGGTGGCGTGAAAGCTGATCGCCAGCATGCAACCGATTTCTTCACCGGTACGAAAGATCTCGGGGACCACGCCAGAGGTCGAGAGCGTAATGCGCCGGCGCGAAAGGCTTATCCCTTCGGGATCGAGGGCAATTCTCATCGCGTCGCGCACCGCGTCAAAATTATACAGCGGCTCGCCCATGCCCATCAGCACGATATTGGACAGCAGCCGGGTTTCGTCCTTTGGGTTGCGGCCGGGTTCGGGCCATTCATCCAGATCGTCGCGCGCCACCATGATCTGGCCGACGATCTCGGCGGTGGAAAGGTTGCGCACCAGTTTCTGGGTGCCGGTGTGGCAAAAACTACAGGTCAGGGTACAACCGACCTGGCTGGAAATGCACAGGGTGCCGCGTCCTTCCTCGGGGATATACACCACCTCGACCTCGTGCCCGCCGGCAACGCGCACCAGGTATTTGCGGGTGCCGTCCTCGGACAGTTGGCGGGTGACCACCTCGGGCAGGTCGATGGTGAAATGCTCGGCCAGAAGCGCCCGGTAGGGTTTGGCCAGGTTGGTCATCAAGGCAAAGTCGCGCACGCCCTTTTGGTAGAGCCACTGCCAGACCTGCCCGGTGCGCATCCGCGCCTGTTTCTCGGGCGTGCCTGCGGCAATCAAGGCATCGCGCAGCCCCTCGCGGGTCAGGCCGACAAGGTTGGTTTTGCCCAAGGGCGTGTCCGTCGCAGCTTTGGCGGGCAAGGGCAATGGGTCAGGGCGTATCGGGCTTTCAGGCTGCATAACCCTCACTCTTCAGGTTTTCAAGCGCTCTACATAGGGTGCTTCTGCGCCAAACCCAAGCCCGCGCGTCCTACGATCAGGCGAAAGCGGTTAGCCGCCGCACCTTTTGGCGGCATCTTCAACGGCGGCGGTAAAGCCGAGCAGGTTGAACGTGTCCTGGGTGCGGGTGCCGCGTTTGGAAAAGGCCACGGCAACCGCTTCGGCGCCACGCTTCATGGCGGCAATGATCTTGGCGTCCTCCTCTGGCGAGGCGGGCCAGGCGTCTTCGCCTTTGGTGAATAATTGGAAGGTTTCCCCGCCAATGGTCAACTCGACGGTGGAGCCGGGCTTGAACGGGTAGCCGCCGGTGAAATAGACCTCGCCGGCGATGCTCTGCGCCGGGCGCCATGAGATCATCATCAGGATCGTGCCACGCCGCACCGAGACCGGCCGGCCGTCCTTGGTGTTCACGGTTTCCTTGGGGGTCAAGACGGCCCAGCATTCCTTGGGGCTGTCCTCGACAAAAACACTCCAGGCAGTATTGGCCGAGACCCGGTTGGTTGAGTCCTGGGCCTGCGCCATCGGGGCAGTGCTTGCCAGCGCCACCGCAAATATCAAAGATGCGAGTTTCGATTTCATATTCCTGACAGCCTCCAGCTGCTTACGCCTCATTCGTGTCGCGTCCCTCTCCGGCCCACACACGGTTTATCATCCTGCGTCGCTAGTCTAACGTGAAAGTAACGATTTGTTAAAGCCCCGTTGGCGGAATTTCGCGCGCGGCGCAAGAGGAAAGAGGCAAAGATGGGGAAAGCTGAGGTGCTGGCCGAAATATGGCGTGGTGGAATCCTGGAATCGCAACATCTGGGCCACGCTGTTGTCGTTGACCAGGCCGGCGCGGTCGTGGCCGCCTGGGGCGATGCCGAGCGGGTCATCCTGCCACGCTCGGCCTGCAAGATGGTGCAGGCACTGGCGTTGGTTGAAAGCGGGGCGGCCGATGCGGCGGGGCTGGGAAGCGCGCAATTGGCGCTGGCCTGCGCCAGCCACAATTCGGCGGCGATTCACACAACAAGGGTGGCGGCCTGGCTGGAGGCGCTGGGCCTTGACGATAACGATCTGCGCTGTGGCGCACATATGCCCAGAGACCCGGACGCGCACAAAGCCTTGCTTTGTTCTGGCGAAGAACCGCACCAATGGCACAATAATTGCTCGGGCAAGCACACTGGTTTCCTGACTCTGAACCGGCATCTGGGCGGTGGGTCCGAATATATCGAGGTCGATCACCCGGTGCAGCGCGCCGTGCGGGAAGCCTTTGAGGAAACCACAGGTGAAACCAGCCCCGGCTTTGCCATCGATGGCTGTTCAGCGCCAAATTTTGCCACTTCTCTGACCGGACTGGCGCGGTCCATGGCGCGGTTTGCCAATGCCGGGGCCGGAGGCTCGGTGCGCGAACGCGCCATGGTGCGTCTGCGCGCGGCAATGGCGGCGCATCCGGAGTTGGTGGCGGGCGAAGGGCGGGCCTGTACCCGGCTCATGCGGGCAATGGGCGGGCGCGCCATGGTCAAAACCGGCGCCGAGGCGGTGTTTGTCGGCATTTTGCCAGAGCAGGGGTTGGGCATTGCAGTGAAGGTTGACGATGGCGGCACGCGCGGGGCCGAGGCGGCAATCGCGGCATTGCTTGGGCGATTCGGAGCTCTGGAAGCCGGAGACCCGGTCGCCCGGTCTTATACGGACGCGCCGACCAGCAACTGGCGTGGGATTGAATGCGGCACGTTACGGGCGGCGGAAACGTTGCGTTAACGCTTTCGCCGGGCTTGCGCCCTGGCGACCGATGCGAGGGGCCAGCCCCTCGCGCTCCCCGGGATATTTCCGGAAGTATGAAAGAATGTGATGCGATTTTTTTGGGGGGCTCTGTCCAGCATCCGCTCAGGGGGCAAATTCGGTTCTGGCATATCCCTGCAGGTAAAGCAGTGCGGTCAGGTCGCCGTGGTTTATCCGCAGATCGCATTCCGCGGCAACCACCGGCTTGGCGTGCAGGGCGACACCGGCACCGGCGGCGCGCAACATGCCAAGGTCATTTGCCCCGTCCCCGACCGCCAGGACTTCCTGCGCTGAAATGCCGAGCCGGGTGGTGATCTCTTTCAGCGCCTGCACCTTGGCGGCGCGTCCGAGGATCGGCTGGCCCACTTTGCCGGTGAGTTTCCCGGCATCGGTGAGGAGTTCATTGGCGCGCACCTCGTCAAAGCGCAGCTGGGCGGCAACCGGAACGGCAAAGGCCATGAAACCGCCCGAGACCAGGGCCGTATGGGCGCCGTTCGCCCGCATGGTTGCCACCAGTGCTTGGCCGCCGCTGGCCAGGGTGATGCGGTGCTCCAGAACTTTGCCGAGGATTTCCTGGTCCAGCCCGGCCATCAAGCCGACCCGTTCGCGCAGGGCGTCCTCGAAATCCAGTTCGCCATTCATCGCCCGCGCGGTAATGTCCTGTACCTGGGTGCCGAGGCCGGCGGCATCGGCCAATTCGTAGATGCATTCCTGAGCGATCATGGTGCTGTCCATATCCGCCAGCAGCATTTTCCGACGTCTCCCGGTAGCTTCCTGCAGGGCCAGGTCGACGCCAATGCCCTGGAACTCCTCCCAGACAGCCCAGAGGTTTTCAGGCTTCACCGTCAGGTCGAATTCTGCGGCCTCTCCGGGCGCCAGCCAGCGCGCCGCGCCCCCACCCCAGGCGTCGCGGAGCGATTCGACCGTCGTGGCTTCCAGGCTGGGGCGGGCGGGGTTGGTGAGCAAGGTGGCGACGAACATGGCGGGCCTTTCGGGTCTGGATGTCGTTTTCGGGCGTTCAACCGGCGCATACCGCGAATTTGGGACTTGCGCCAGCGTGAAAAGCCGCTTAAGCGCGGTCTTGGGACACCCCTCCCCAACGAGGGGCTCATATCTGGAAGGATATCCATCAATGGCTATACAAGAACCGGCTACGCGGCCGGGCAATCCGCGTTTTTCTTCTGGCCCCTGCGCCAAACCCCCCACATGGACACCCGAAAAACTTGCCGAGGCACCGCTTGGGCGCTCGCATCGGGCCGCTGTTGGCAAGGCCCGTCTCAAGGCGGCGATTGAAGGCACGCGTGAGGTTCTGGGCATTCCCGATGACTACAGGATCGGCATCGTGCCTGCGTCTGATACGGGTGCGGTCGAGATGGCGTTATGGAGCCTGCTTGGCGCGCGCGGGGTCGAGATGCTGGCGTGGGAGAGCTTTGGCAAGGGCTGGGTGACCGATGTGGTCAAGCAGCTCAGGCTTGAGGACGTGACCCTGCGCGAGGCCGATTACGGCGCCCTGCCCGACCTGGGCGCGGTGGATTTTTCCCGCGACGTGGTGTTCACCTGGAATGGCACCACCTCGGGCGTGCGGGTGCCCGATGGCGACTGGATCGCCGCCGACCGCGCGGGGCTGACCATCTGCGACGCCACCTCGGCGGCGTTTGCCCAGGACCTGCCCTGGGACAAGCTCGATGTGACCACGTTCTCC
>CAYSBG010000085.1:6400-7967 GCA_964429125.1 uncultured Aliiroseovarius sp. | reverse complement strand
AGAAGGTTGACCATAGCCATATGGTTGCGCCGGATAGGCCTGCGGGGTGTATCCCTGTGGTGGCGCATAAACCGGGGCATTCCCACGGACCATCGGCGCCGACGGGGCCATCGGTTGCCCACCGTAAGCCTGCGCGGGAGCGCCAAGACGGCTGGTTGCTGTACCTGCCGGTGCATAGACCGGCTGTTGTGGCGCCGCTGTGGGTGCCGCGACTGGCGCCACGGGTGCCTTGAGCGTGCCGTTCACCAATTGCTGGTCCAAATCTGCCGGCGCATAAACCGTGCCTGCTTGCCCGCCTGTGCCGGAATTCCAAACCTGCCCACTGGCCGGGGCAGCCTTGGCTTGTGGCGTGTCTGTCGGCGCCCATTGGTTGGTGCCCTGGGCAAATGCGTCCCCGGCCAACACAAGCCAAGCCAGAATCGCCATTGCCGCGGTTACCCGACCAAACACGTCCGGCTCTTCACGACGTTTGCGTGTCAGCAGATTTTGAGGGAGGCGGTGGATCATTTTCATAGCTGTTTTCACCTGCTCACCTGCCCGGGATACGGATAGGCGCCCGGCAAAGGTGCCCCCCAATACGGTATCTGCATCTGGCCCGGGTAGGGCGCATAGCCTGGCGCAACCGGGTAACCTTGGTACCCCTGGTATCCCTGATAGGGCGGATACCCCTGATAGGGCTGAGGGCCATAGCCATATTGCCCCATATTTCCGGCTTGCGCTTGTCCGGTGCCATTGGCCCCGGCGCCCATTTGCACCTGTCCGCCATTCGTTTGATTTGTGGAATATCCCGGGAAAAATCCCGGTGTGACCTGCATGCCGTAGCCGGGCACTTTAACTGATGGGGCGGTGGGCTGGCCAGCAGGGGAGAGCTGCGTTGTCGGAGCTTGTCCACCGCCCCGGTTGTCAGGGTTCGCATCGGGAGAAATGCTGCCCTGACGGTTGTCTCGTTGTGTAACAGGAGCACCCGGGCGCCCCATCCAGTAAGGTACCTGCAACATCGGCATCTGCCCCCAAAGCTGGGTCGCTGTTGGCCCGGGTTGAGGATCGGGGGCGCGCGCGGCCTGCTGCTGTTCGGGCGATTGCGGAATTTGCTGCATTTGCCGTGTTTCCGGTGCCGTTGGCACGGATACGGCCAGGCTTTGATACGGGCCCGGCGGCGGCGGGGTCGTCGCGTTCTGGCTCTGCGCCAGAACCGGCACCATGGCACACAGAACAAGAGCAGTTGTGAATTTTTTCTTCAACATTTCCTTCTCCTATTCTTTCGGACCTAAAAGGTCATTGCTCAGGCGAATGCCCCGCCGCCCGCCACGGCTTTTTGCAGCAGGTTTGGTTGCAGCCCTGCCAGCTTTCGGCTTCGGCTTGGCCGCAGGCTTTGCGGTCGCTTTTGGCTTGGCCGCGGGCTTTGCGGCCGCTTTCGGCTTGGCCGCGGGCTTGGCGGCCGCTTTCGGCTTGGCCGCAGGCTTGGCGACCGCTTTCGGCTTGGCCGCAGGCTTGGCGACCGCTTTCGGCTTGGCCACCGGCTTGGGGGCTGCCACCGGCTTGGGGGCTGCCACCGGCTTGGGGGCTG
>CAYSBG010000085.1:0-6300 GCA_964429125.1 uncultured Aliiroseovarius sp. | reverse complement strand
GGGCTGCCACCGGCTTGGGCGCTGCCACCGGCTTGGGGGCTGCCACCGGCTTGGGGGCTGCCACCGGGGCTATTGGGGATGGTGTCGGGGTAGGTGAACCCGCACCTGAGCCGCCGTTTCCACCATCTCCGCCGCCCTTTTTGCCAAGCAACTCTAAAATCCTGCGGATAATCCAGCCAAGGACGTTCCAGATCAGCGACACTATCCCGGCAAGAATGCCGACAACCGCGATGATCGCGGAGGCTATGATATCGCCAATCGGGCGGCCCTTGCGACGTTCCTGCTCTGCGGCAACCAGGCCTGCGGCAACATTTGCGTTCGGTGTCGAACCATTCGCGGGCGCCAATTCGATATCAGTACCGGCAACCAATGATTTGGAGAAACTGACACAGCCCAGCGGAATGACAATCAGGGTCAGCACGGTCGAAACCAGGCCACCAAACATCAGCGAGATTGCCATTCCCTGAAAAATCGGATCCGACAAGATAACCGAGCTACCGGCCACCAGCGCCAGCGCCGTGATGATAATCGGACGGGTCCGAGTTTGACAGGAATATACGACCGCATCCTGAACCGGCATGCCCTGCTCGACCGCGTGTCGGCTGAAATCCACCAGCAGGATCGAGTTTCGCACGATAATCCCCGCCAGCGCGATAAAACCGATCATCGAAGTGGCCGTGAAACTGGCACCAAAGAACCAATGCCCCGGCACAATCCCGATCAATGTCAACGGGATCGGCGCCATGATGATCGCCGGCATGGTGAAGTTACCGAACTCCCACACCACAAGGATATAGATCAGGATCAGCGCGGCGCCAAAGGCCAGCCCCATATCGCGGAACGTTTCATAGGTCACAGTCCATTCGCCAGTCCATTCCAGCGATGATTTCAGACTGTCCGCGGGGGGGCCGGTAAAGTTGCTTTCAACCCGCACGCCATCCGGCGCCACATAGTCGTCCAGAAGTTTTTCCATTTCCAGGATGCCATAAATCGGCGCACCCAGACGGCCCGCGACCTCGCCGGTCACGTATTCGACCGAGCGCAAATCTTTGTGGTAAACCGGCGCATCCACCGTGAAGCGTTCGAAATGGCCCAGTTCGGCCAGCGGGATCATCACCCCGGAGGCGGTCGGGATCGGCAATTGGCCAAGGCGGCCCAGATCGCCCCGCACTGCCAGCGGCATTTGCAGGTAGATGAATTTCGGCTCAAGGCTACGCTCACTTTTCACGTCGCCCAGCTTGAAGCCCCCCATAGCCATTTCCAGCTGACGATTGATCGTTTCAACCGACACACCCCGGCGCGAAGCCTTGTCGCGGTTCACGACGAAGCGCCAGGCTTGATGGTCCGCCTCCAGAAAGCTGTCGACATCAACGATGGTCTCGGCACGTTCAAACAAGGCAACCATATCGCGCGCAACCTGGCGGCGGGTTTGCGGGTCGGGGCCATAGATTTCCGCGACCATGGTCTGCAGCACCGGCGGGCCGGGCGGCATCTCGACCACTTCGATCCTGGCACCCAGAGAAGCAGCCAACGGCGTCAACAATTCACGGGTCTGATCGGCCAGCTCGGTCGAGGATTTTTCGCGGGTCGACCGATGCACCAGTTGCACCTGGATGTCCCCCTGCCACGGCATCTGCCGCAAGTAGGAATGGCGCACCAGACCGTTGAAGTTGAACGGGCTGGAAGTGCCCACATAGCTTTGCGTGGCCATCACTTCGGGGATGGTCAGGATCTGTGCGACCAATTGCTGGGCCACATTCGCGGTAACCGGCAGGGCCGTGCCTTCGGGCAGGTTGATGGTCACGTTGAACTCGGGCTTGTTGTCCTTGGGCAGCATCTTGACCGTCACACCCGTGGTGTAAAACAGCGCCAGGCTAAGCGCGAACACGACCAGAAGAACCACCGCAAATACCCAGCCGGCAACCCGCTCGGTAATCAGCGGAACCAGGGTTTTCTTGAATAAAGTGTCAAGGAAGCGATTCTGGCGCTCTTCGCGCTTGTGCGCCCGTTCCAGCGCCTTCATTGGCGGGCGGAACCATTGGGCCAGCCACGGCGTAAAGATGAAAGCGGCGAACAGCGAAAAGATCATCGCCACCGAGCCCAGCGCCGGGATCGGCGCCATATAGGGGCCCATCATGCCAGAGACAAAGCCCATCGGCAGCAGCGCCGCAATCACCGTCAGGGTGGCAAGGATCGTCGGATTGCCGACTTCGCGTACCGCATCGATCGAACAATCTTCGGTGCATTCGCCCTTGATCAGCCAGCGCCGATAAATGTTTTCCACCACCACAATGGCGTCGTCCACGAGGATGCCTATGGAAAAGATCAATGCAAACAGGCTCACCCGGTCGATGGTAAAATTCAGAACCCAAGCAGAAAATACCGTCATCAGGATAACGATCGGAATGACGATAACCACCACGATGGCGGCACGCGCACCAAGCGCCAGCCAGATAAGCAGGGTAACGGCACCTGTGGCTACGAACAGCTTGAAGATCAGCTCATTGACCTTCTCATTGGCGGTCTCACCATAATTGCGGGTGATTTCCACATGCACGTTGTCGGGGATCAGGTTACCCTGCAACCGTTCCACGTAAGCCAGGATATCATTGGCCACGCTGACCCCGTTGGAGCCCGCCTTTTTCGCCACGGAAACCGTAACGGCAGGGGCGCCAACCGGGGCACGTTGCCCGGCGCTCTGGCCGCCTTCGACTTCTTCGACACCCACAGCCTCGGCAATGGTTTCGCGTTGCTCAAAAGCCGGGCCAGTCGCGTAGGAAACCAGGTTGGAGGCATCATCGGTCGCGTCCGTCACCAACGCCACATCGCGCACATAGACCGGCGCGCCCTGGCTCACGCCCACCATCAGGCTTTCAAGGTCGCGCGCATTTTGCAAGAAGGCGCCGGTATACAGGGTGAAGGTGTTCTGGCCGGTTTCCATTGCGCCCACGCCACGTTCACCGTTGGCGGTGCGGATGGTCGCGGCCAACTGGTCAAGGCTGATACCAAAACCCGCCAAACGCTCGGGGAACACTTCGACACGAATCGCCTCGGAACGGCCACCGGTGATGAAACTTTGCGCGGTATTGGGCACTTCCTTCAGGCGTTGCATCAGGTCCAGACCCAACGTCCGCAAAGCGGCTTCGTCCAGCTCGTGGCTCCACAGCGTCAGGGTCACCACCGGCACATCATCAATGCCTTTGGGCCGAATCAATGGCATGGAAACGCCGGGCGGGATCTTGTCGAGGTTCGACTGCACCTTGTCGTTGAGCTTGACCAGCGACGGGCCCAATTCTTCGCCGACCTCAAACTGTACGGTGACCATGCCGCCATGGCGATCCGAGCGGGAATAGACGTGCTTGACGCCCTGAATTTCGCTCATCAACCGTTCCAAGGGGTCGGTGGCAAGCGAGGCCACCTGCTCGGCCGAGGCGCCGTCATACTGAAAGAAAATGTCGATCATCGGCACCGAGATCTGCGGATCCTCCTGCCGGGGAGTCGCCATCAGGCCGAGAATGCCCAACGCCAGACAGGTGATCAGCAACAGGGGCGACAAGGGCGAACGGATGAAACCCTGTGTCAGCTTCCCGGCCAAGCCCAGCGGGTGCTGGATTTCATTGTCGGGCGCGTCGTTTTGTGGTGTGTTGTTTGCCATGTTCCCGCGCCCTGCCCTATTCGCCGCCAGAGACGAGGTTGGCGGGCGGATTGAGGATCACTTCCTCGCCCCCCTTCAGGCCGGACACGACCGAAATCAGACCGCCCTCTACCGGATAACCGACCCGCACCAGGCGTAGAGACGGTTTACCGTCTTCAAGCACGAACACCGACGGCAGGGAGCCGCGCCAGATCAACGCGTCGGCGGGAACAGCCGCCTGCGCCCGTTCGGGGATGGAACTGTCGGGGATTGTCACTTCGACATACATGCCAGGGCCACCGGGCGTGCCTTGGGGCAGGTCAAATTTCACCGTCACCGTGTGACGCAATGCGTCGGCAACCGGGTAAATTTGCGCCACGCGGACCATGACCTCCGCGCCACCGGCATCCAGCCGCGCGGGCACCAACATGCCCTCTTCCAGGCCCGAGGCCAGCCGCACCGGCACATCGGCCAGCACCCGCAGATAGTCGATATAGGCAAATTTGATCAGCGGCATGCCGGGTTGGACCGTATCGCCAACCTCGACCATGCGGCTCAGGATCACCCCGTCAAAAGGCGCGCTCAACCGGGCATCGGCCAATTGCGCTTCGATCGCCTCAAGGTTGGCGCGCGCCTGCATGATCGCGCCCTGGGCCTGATTGACCCCGGCACCGGATGCATACAAGTCGGCATAGCGCTCAAGGTCACTGTCGGACCGACCAAGCATGTCGGAAAATCCCCGGGTGAAAAACTGATCAAACAGACCCGGCGCGCCCATGCCGGGCAAGGCAGAGGTCGAATTCATCCGCGGGCTGATCAACTCGCGGGAATATTGCATTTGCGAATTGCGAAAGGCGGCATCGGCATTGTAGATCGCCGCCAGCGCCGCTTGTTTCTGCGCCTGCAAGGCCGCGTCGTCAATCGACACCAGAATTTCGCCCTCCGCAGCGCGGTGACCTTCGACGCCGGCCAGAAAGGTAATCTGACCGGGGATTTGCGCGCTTAGCGTAACTTCCTTGTAGGGGATGACCGATCCACCAACCGTGGCGCTACCACCGGATTTGATGATTGAAACAAAGGCTGTTTGGTAGTTCTGCTCTTCGGCGACGGCAGGGCCGGCAACGGCGCCCCCAATGGCCAGAATAAGCACTAGTGAATTCACCAGCTTGAAATGCATATTTCCCCCCGTCTGTCCGCAGTCGCTTCTCCCTCGACCGCTTTTCCCTCTGCCCGATTCTTCGGGTGTGAGGATTCTTTTATCACGGGCACCATAACGCATGTATTTGTATATTACAAGATTGGTATATGCAATTTGTGTGATTTCGCTGTTTTCGATCGTTACACACGCAATTTTATTGCGCGCCCAGTTGGGGACGCGCATTTAGAGTGTTGAAATTTAAGGTTTTTCTCAAACCGCCGCATTCAACCCTAACGGGCGGGAAAAGCTTAAAATGGAAAGCCGTTGCCAAACATATAGGAAAGCGGCGAGGAAAACGCATTCGACGCCTTACCCACATCATAGGTCATGCGACTCATCGTCGAGCCGATGTAATAGACGGTGCCGGTAAGGTAGGTCATATCCTCGGTCATCGAGGCCAGGTCGGTACCAATGCCACCGATTTCATCGGTCATGGCCACCACGTTATCGCTCATCAAAGAGACCGATCCATTCATTTTGACCACATTGTCGTTCATATCGGTCACGGCAACGCTCATCACCTTCAATTCTTCGTTCATCACCGACATGTCTTCGGCCATGCTGTCCATGTTTGAAACGATTGACTTGAATGACTGGTTCATTTCGACCATCACATCCGTCAGCAAGAAGACTTTCTGCGCCATTCCGTACATGACCCAGGTAAAGACCGCCATGACCACAACGATCAAAGCCGTGGTGATAACAACAAAAATGGATCCGCGTACTGGAACGACCTCGACTTCTTCTACCTCATGCTCGGACATGCACACTCCCTCGGGTTCCGACACAACCAATGTCGGCACATTCGCATATTCTTATACGACGAATCACTACAATTCTTTCAAGGCTTTTTAAAGGTGTTGATCTGACACAGGCAGTTTACAGAAATTTACACAACCGCCTCAATGCCTTAAGAGAGTTTCGGGCAGAAATTCCGGCAGGAATACCCGCCCTACAAGTTGGTTCAGGAAACCTCAGCGATGCGTTCTTTGCTCATTTCACCGGGGACAATCACCATCGGAACCGGCAATGTCGAGGCCGAACGGATCAATTGAGTGATGATCGGTCCAGGCCCGGATTTGTCCGATCCTGCGCCCAGAACCAGCACCCGCACATCCGGGTCTTCGGTCACCTGGGCCAAAATTTCTTCGACCGGGTCGCCTTCACGAATAACCAGTTCCGCGTCGATTTCGTGCTTTTCTTTCATCCATTTTGAGAACACTTCAAAATGTGCCTCGATCCGCTCGCGCGCCTCTTCTTTCATCAGCGCCCCAACGCCGATCCAGTGATTGAACTCTTCTGGCGGGATCACCGCAAGGATCTCAACACCCCCTCCGGTATTATGGGCCCGCATGGCGGCAAACCGCATGGCACTAAGGCATTCGCTGGAATTATCCAGTACGACGAGAAATTTGCGCATATGTCACTCCTGTGTTGCCCCCAACATGGCTTAGTGAGTGGACAGGTT
>CAYSBG010000084.1:0-7970 GCA_964429125.1 uncultured Aliiroseovarius sp. | reverse complement strand
AACATCAAGGACCAGGTGGATATGATCGAGATGCCGTCGGGCGCGCGCATCATTCTTCTGTCTGAAGGTCGCCTGCTTAATCTCGGCAACGCCACTGGCCACCCGTCGTTTGTGATGAGCGCCAGCTTTACCAATCAGGTGCTGGCCCAGATCGAGCTATGGACCCGCGGCGAAGAATACAAAAATGAGGTCTATATCCTGCCCAAACACTTGGACGAAAAAGTCGCCCGCCTGCATCTGGATCGGATCGGCGTGAAGCTTTCCAAGCTTAGCACTGAACAGGCTGACTATATTGGCGTTTCCAGTGACGGTCCCTACAAGCCTGAGCATTACCGTTATTGAGGCATGAACGGCACGGATAGAACAGAAACGCCCTGTTACCGCCGGGCGTTTCTTTTTCTGGTAACAAGCGGTTGATTTTCCCCTTTGTTTTTTTCCCGTCTAACGCCTATTCTTTGCTCCGGGCCCACTTTGGGCATTCACTGAGGGACATGTCCCGATTTCATGTGGGAGAACACCATGGGTAAAAGAGACGATCTCATCGCAAAGTATGCGGATGATCTGAAGAACAAATGCGGCATCAATCCTGATATGGACCTTCTGACCAAGGTCACAATCGGCTGCGGTCCGGCGATTTATAACGCCGACGCATCGACCGTAGCGGCTTCGCAGCCGGCGGAACTGGAAACCGTCAAGAATAATTTTCTGATCAAGAAGCTGGGACTGTCCGACGGCCCCGAGCTGATGGATGCGATTAACGCCGTTCTCGATACCTATGGACGCTCCGAGCGCAACAAATACCGCGCTGTGGTTTACTACATGCTGGCAAAACACTTCGGCAAAGAGTCGATTTACGGCTAAACTGACAATCAAGTGCACCGAAAGGCGTCCGTTTTCAACGGGCGCCTTTTCTGTTTAATAGTTTGTTTAGCATAACATACTGCATTTAAAGGGAATTGTCGGGTCAAAAAGATTGCCACACCAGAAGGTTTTTCCTATTGTCAAGCCAGACCAGGATGGTCGGAGCCTTTTCAGAGACACGTGTGGTGCAAAGGGAGCACGTGGGGTGATGGAGGGTTCCGAGGGGTCGGAGCCCTCCAAGTTTTTCAAAACAATGTCAAAACCAGCCCAATAAGACCACACCCAAAACTCGCATAGCCACCGTCAATAAGTGTCAGCTTGAAAGGCCGCCCGCCAAAGGCATTGTTGATCATGATCCACGGGCTGGCGACAAAAAAACCGATGCCCAGACCGCTGATCAGCCCCTTGGTAAGGGTGATAATATTTGCCATGGCATACATATGCCGCATCATTCCAGCCACCATCAGCGCCGCCAAGAATGCCAGCAAATAGGTCAGCGGCCCCATGCCGGATTCCGGCCGCCCATTGGCGTCGGCCTTGATCCCTGTCGCCGCCATCCACGGCTTGGCAAGCACCATGTACCACACGGCACCCAATACATAAGACGCAATCGCCGCGACCAAAACGTTAAGATACTCCATATTTCCCTCCTGTTCGCCTTGTGCGAACCAGAATAGCGGAAATTTGCTGGTCTCCTAATGACTTTTTCATTCTGCCTCAAACAGGGAAAACTTCATTGGCCTCACCTCCTAAATGTCACGGGCGTATTGAACAATTGGTGCCGCAAAGAAATCCGAACCGTTTCAGGTCTTTTCCCCGGCCAACTCCAAGACCACGCGCCATTCCTCTTCGCGGACCGGCTGCACCGAAAGGCGGGTATTCCTCACCAAGGCCATTCCCGACAGACGCGGGTCGCCCTTGACCATGGCCAACGTTACCGGCTGCGCCACTGGACGCAGGGCACGAATGTCGACGCATTCCCAACGCGCGTCCTTGGTGGTGCTGTCCGGATGCGCCGCGCAGCATATTTCAACTATCCCAACCACCGCCTTTTCTTTTTGCGAATGATAGAAAAGACCAAGGTCTCCTGGTTGCATCTGGCGCATAAAATTTCGCGCCTGATAATTGCGAACGCCATCCCATTCCTCACAATCCGGCGCTTTGGCCATCTGCTGTTGCCAACTCCAGGCCGACGGCTCGCTTTTGAACAGCCAATATTGCATCATATCACCTTCTTCCACTGCTCGATTCGCACTTGGGAAAACAGTCCGGCCTGTGCGTATGGGTCCGCCTCGGCCCAAGCCTGGGCGGCGTCCATATTCGCTACATCCAAAATAACCAACGAGCCGCACATTTGCTGGTCAGCATCAAGAAACGGCCCGGCCTGCGCAACCACGCCAGTCTCATTTATATAGGCTAAATGCGCGTCTCGGTTGGCCAAGCGCAGATCCAGCGCGCCCTCTTTGTCTTTACAAATCACTGCGACAAGCATGTCATTCTTCCTTTAAGGGGCGCGCCAAAAGAGCTTCGCACGCCTGTTTCAGCGTCAATTGACCATCGAGTACGGCGACCACCATCCTGGTAATAGGCATGTCGATTCCCATCTTGGCCGCTAGTCGCGCGACCGCACGCGCCGTGGCCATGCCTTCTACCGTGGTGCCCGCCGGCGGGGCTTTGTCGCCCCCGGCTCCCAGCGCCAGCCCAAAAGTGTAATTTCGTGATTTGGCCGAAGTCGCTGTCAGCACCAGATCCCCCAATCCGGACAAACCGGACAAGGTTTCAGGCCGAGCGCCCTGGGCCACGGCAAAGCGATTCATCTCGGCAAATCCACGCGTCAACAACGCCGCCCGCGCGCTTTCACCCAGACCCGCGCCCATGGCCAACCCCGCAGCAATAGCAACGACATTTTTCAGCGCCCCGCCCAGCTCGACCCCAATCACGTCGCCGCTGCGATATAGTCGCAAGGTATCAGTGGAAAGCGTCGCCTGCAGTGTTTCGGTGCCGTCAGCCCCGGCAAGGGTCAGGGCCGTCGGCAAACCGCTGGCAATGTCGACTGCAAATCCCGGTCCAGACAGCACCGCAACCTGTGCGTTACCGCAGGCCTTGGCGGTAATCTCGGCCGGTCCCAACCCGGTCTTCAGATCAACACCCTTGCAACAGGTCACCAATGTCCTGTTGTCCAGATGCGCGCAGTGGGAGCCCAGGAATCCGGACAGGGCCTGCATCGGTGTTGCCAGCAAAACCACCGGCGCGTTTATATCCGCCATTTCTACGCTAATCCGCAAACGTTTGGGAAAGGCGATCCCGGGTAGGCGCGAGGTGTTTTCGCGAACACGTTCCATGTCTCGTGGGTTGCGCGCCCACAGGGTTACATCACGACCACTCTCTGCCAATGCAATTGCCAAGGCCGTGCCAAATGCCCCCGCGCCCAGAACTGCGATGCTCATGCTTTGGCGCCTTTCTTGCCCGAACCTAACATTGCCGGGGCAGTTTGATCCAATGGCCAGCGCGGCCTTGCGGACAGGTCCATACCGTCACGCGCCCCGGCTCGGAATTGTTCAGCCCCCGCCCAGGCGACCATTGCCGCATTATCAGTGCACAAAGCCAAAGGCGGGGCAACGAACGTTGCTCCGGCTTCGGTTGAAACAGTCTCTAACGCCGCCCTTAGAGACTGGTTTGCTGCAACGCCCCCGGCAACTGCGAACAATGGTTCCGCTGGACTCAATGCCATGTATTCCCGCAAAGCCCTGCGGGATTTTTCCGCCAAAACGTCGGAAATTGCCGCTTGGAACCCGGCTGCAAGATCAGCGCGGTCCCTTTCACGCAATCCACCATATTTGGCGACCAGCTTGTCCCGTGTGCGTAAAAGCGCGGTCTTCAGCCCGGAAAAACTCATGTCGCATCCAGGACGATCAAGCAACGGACGCGGTAGCTTGAACCTTACCGCATCCCCATCCCGTGCACAGGCTTCGACCGCCGGACCACCGGGTTGAGACAGGCCCATAAGCCGCGCCGCCTTGTCAAAGGCTTCGCCCGGCGCGTCGTCAATCGTGCAGCCAAGCCGGATAAATTCTTCGGGCCCGTTGACACAAAGGAACTGGCAATGTCCCCCGGAAACCAGCAGCATCAGGTATGGAAAGGTGACCCGGTTGGTCAGGCGCGGCGTCAGCGCGTGCCCCGCCAGGTGGTTCACCCCAACCAGCGGCAGGCCCGCCCCGGCGGCCAGGCCTTTTGCAAACATTACCCCCGCCATGACCCCGCCAATCAATCCGGGCCCAGCGGTAACGGCAATGGCATCCATTTCGGCCAACAAAAGCCCGGCCTCGGCCAATGCCTGCTCTGCACACAGGTCAATTTTCTCAACATGCGCGCGGGCGGCAATCTCGGGGACCACGCCACCAAACGCCGCGTGCAGATCATTTTGCCCGGCAATGATTGACGCCAGGATTTCCGAACGCCCATCTGAATGCGCGCGTACAACCGCAGCAGCGGTATCGTCGCAACTGCTTTCTAGCCCGAGTATGGTCAGCGTTTTGGTCATTTCACCTCGTTGCATCCGCCTATGCTTGTGGGGTATCATTGCGGCGCGATCCATACAATCCCAACACGATTTTACCCATGCGCCCTACCCTCCTGCTGATCCGTCCGCGTGCCGCTTCTGTGCGGTTGCTGGCGGCCTGCGAGGCAGCAATTGGCGCGCCCATAAAGTCACTTATCGCGCCAATCATGCAGATTGAACCACAACATACCGACATAAACCCCAAAGCTTTTGCCGGGGTAATTGTGACCTCGGCAAATGGCGCGCACCATGGCGGTGATCTTGCCGGACAGACCGCCTATGTTGTTGGTAGCCACAGCGCCAATGCGGCTACCCGGGCCGGCGGGCAAGTTGCTTTTACCGCCCCAGACAGCCGTGCGCTATTGCGGCACCTTGTCCGGAACCCACCCGCCACGCCGCTGTTGTGGCTGCGCGGCGAGCACGCGGCCGGCGACCTGGCTACCCAACTTACAGCAGCAGGCATACAAACAGACCAGGCGATCGTTTATAGGCAAAACGCCCTGCCCGCCGAACGTCTCCTCGTTGATGCTCTTCAAGGGGAGCGGCGGACGATCCTTCCCCTTTACTCGCCGCGTTCTGCATCGCTCATTAGTGCAGCTATTGAACAGGCAGGCGTGGGGCTCCATGTGATTTCCATAAGCCGAGCGGTGGCCTGTGCTTGGCACCATAAAGCCGGCAGCAACGAAACCTGCGCAAAGCCGGATGGGGTCGAGATGAAACGGCGGATCATTGCTGCCTTGCAGCAACCTTCTGCTTGAGGCCCATACGGGTGCGCGATAAGGTCTTCGCGCGCATGGTAGAAGAGGTTTGAACGTGACTGAAGGCACCTCAGAAACACAGGACGATCCCGCATTGATCGAGGTCGATACTGTTGACGACCCCTCTGCCAAGCCGGAGACCGCGCCGCACCGCAAGGGCATGTCTGTTTTAGCCGGGCTGCTGCTTGGTGGCGCGTTGGCCAGCATGCTGGGTTTTGCCGCCGCACGCACTATCGTTCCCGAAGGTTGGCCCTTTCCCGGCGTCCCCCCCAAGCCCGACCCGCTGGCAATTGCCCTTGCCGAACAAAGGGCCGACCTTGGCACGCTAGATACCCGGCTCACTGACTATGCGTCCCGGCTGGCAGCGCTCGAAGGCGACACGCGTGTTGGTGACCTGCAAACCGCGCTGGAGGCGGCACAGGCGCGGATTGACTCGCTCACCGATGTGATCAACGCGTTGGATGCCCGTCTGCTCGAGGTCGAAAAAATTCCACGCGGCTCGGGCACCGAAGCCGCCGAGGCCGCAGCCCGCGCTTATGAGCGTGAACTGGCGGCGATGCGTGAAATGCTTGACGGCGAACTCGCGCAAATACGCGCCACACAACAAGCCGCTAACGCTGACAGCCAAAGCACCAAAAACGCCGCGCGCGAAGCCGAGATGCGTGCCGCCCTTTCCCAGGTCACCGCCGGACTCGACAACGGTCGCCCGTTTGAAACGGCACTGGCAACATTGGCCGACTTGTCAGGCAAATCCCCACCCGACGTCCTTTCAAAGGCTGCGACAACCGGCATTATCACCCTCAGTGATCTGCAAGCCGCTTATCCCGAGGCAGCCCGCGCAGCGCTTTCGCAATCCATCGCTGCTTTGGTTGCTGATGGCACAATCGGCCGATTTGAAGGTTTCATGCGTAGCCAGCTTGGCACCCGCAGCCTGGAACCTAAGGAAGGAAACGACCCTGACGCGATATTGTCACGCGCCGAGGCCGCGCTGAAACAGGGCGATATTGATGCAACCCTCAGCGAACTCGCTGCTTTGCCCGAAGCCGGACGCGCCGAGATGGTCGATTGGATTGCCCTGGCCGAAAGCCGCAGAAACGCGATCGTCGCCGTGCAGGCAATGACCGCCGAACTGAACACCCAGTAAAGGACACAAAATGCTTTGGTCGCTCTTCAAGATTGTCCTTTTTGTTGCAGGAATCGCTGCCTTGACGGTTGGCGCGGGAATGCTGATGGAAACCGACGGGGGCTTACAGGTTTCTTTCGGCGCGACCGAGCTGAACCTCGGCCCCTTGCAAACCATTCTGGCGCTGTTCGTATTGATTTTTGCGGTTTGGTTGGCATTGAAACTGCTCGGCCTGCTCGTGGCAGTATTTCGGTTCCTCAATGGTGATGAAACTGCAATCTCGCGTTATTTTGACCGCAAGCGAGAACGTAAGGGGTTTGAGGCTCTTTCCGAAGGTATGATGGCTCTGGCCTCTGGCGAAGGGCGCCTGGCCGCTGCAAAAGCCGCCAAGGCACAAAAGTACCTCGGCCGCCCGGAACTGACCAACCTGCTGGCCGCGCAAGCCGCGGAAATGTCCGGCGACAAACAACAGGCGTTGACCATTTATAAACGTCTTTTGGGCGACGAGCGTACGCGTTTTGTCGGGGTGCGTGGCCTGTTGCAACAGAAACTGGCCGAAGGCGACACTGATACGGCGATGAAGCTTGCCGAAAAAGCGTTTGCCCTGAAACCGCGCCACATTGAAATGCAGGACACTCTCTTGCGCCTGCAAGCGGAAAAAGGTGACTGGGACGGGGCGCGGGAAACGCTGGGTGCCAAGCTTAAATATGGTACCCTGCCACGAGATGTCTATCGGCGGCGAGACGCAGTTCTGGCCCTAAGCCAGGCCAAGGACGTAATTGGCGAGGGAAAGAGCATCGAGGCGCGGGAAGCCGCGATCGAGGCCAACCGGCTTTCGCCAGATCTTGTCCCCGCCGCCGTCCTGACCGCGCGCAGCTATATTGAGGATAACAAACCGAAATATGCCGCCCGGGTGATTGTCAAGGCGTGGCAGGCACAACCCAACCCCGAGCTTGCCGCCGCCTTCGCCGCGATTGTTCCCGATGAAACCCCTGAGGTGCGCCTCAAACGTTTTCGCATGTTGACCAAACTCAACCCGGACGACCCTCAAACCCGTATGCTGCTGGCCGAACTGCATATCGCGGCCGAAGACTTCCCAGCCGCCCGCAAGGCCATGGACGATCTGGCCGAGACCCGGCCCAGCCAGCGGGCGCTAACGCTGATGGCTGCAATCGAACGTGGCGAAGGTGCCGAGGATTCAGTGGTGCGTGCCTGGCTTGCCCGCGCAGTCACCGCCCCACGCGGGCCGCAATGGCTTTGCGAAAACTGCAACCATATTCACGCTGAATGGGCTCCGGTATGTGAGCATTGCAACAGTTTTGATACTCTGGCCTGGAAGGAACCGGATGAGGCAGAGCTTGCCTTGCCCGGCAGCGCTGACATGTTGCCTCTGATCGTGGCGGCACCAACCGCTGAGGCAGCGGGGACTGACCCGGTCAACAAGGCATCCGACGACGCCGAGCAGCCGTTGATCATCGACGCCGACGTGATCGAAGAAACGCCTAATGATGAGACGGTCGTCAAAGCCGGCAAAGATACACCAGAGGATGAAAAATAGGGCTACACAGCACCCCGAAGCGGTGCTAAAGACCCGCCACCGGAAGTGTCCGCCGCTGTAGCTCAGCTGGTAGAGCACGTCATTCGTAATGATGGGGTCGTAGGTTCGAGT
>CAYSBG010000083.1:0-7986 GCA_964429125.1 uncultured Aliiroseovarius sp. | reverse complement strand
TGTACACGTGATTTCCCTAATGATACCCTCACAGGCGGGCTTGTCAACGATCCTGCAAGACATCCTCCGCGCCCCGGCCCGCCCGGCCCAAGCTGCTGAAATCGATGCCGCCGTGGCCAGCATCGGCGCCGATCCCAATGCGCTGCGCCTCTCTCCCCGGCCGGTGCCGCGCCCGGCCCAGATCGCCATAACCGCCAGTGTCGGGCCAGATACCCGCGCCCCGCGTGCCGGCTCGGTTTGCGGTGTGCGCCAGATCCGGGGCGAACCAGTCGCCGCCATTCCTGCCAAGCTCCCCGGCTGTGGCCTGAGCCAGCCGGTGCGAATAACCGAAGTCTCCGGTGTGCGCCTGACCCAGGCCTCGATCATGAATTGCCGCACCGCCAAAACCCTGAACCAATGGGTGCGCGAGGGGGCAAAACCGGCCGTGGGTCGGCGTGGCGGCGGGCTTGAAGCGCTCAAGATTATCGCCCATTATTCCTGCCGCACCCGCAACAACCAGGCTGGTGCAAAAATTTCCGAACATGGCAAGGGCAATGCGCTGGACATCGCCGGGATATACTTGCGCAACGGCGATTATATAAGTGTGCTGGAGGATTGGAAAACCCGGCGCAATGGCAAAATCCTGCGGGCCTTGCACAGCTCGGCCTGCGGACCGTTCGGCACCGTGCTGGGTCCGGACGCCAACCGGTATCATCGCGATCATTTGCATGTGGACACGGCCAGCTACCGCTCTGGCGCCTATTGTCGCTGACGTTCTCCGAGCTTTTACAGGCGCTTTCCCCCGTCAAAGCCCTATCGAATTGTCAGATTCGGCGCCGGACCAATCGGCAATGGGCCAAAGGCGATATAGCCGTTGCGAAAGGTTAGCGGCGTGTCCAACGTGCTTTTGTCCCCAGACAAGGATGCCAGAAAAGACAGGGCTGACACCATCGGCGATTCGAGCGCTTCGGGAACCGCCCCCATTTCTTTGGCCAGCGCCACCATCTCGCGCCAGTTCCTGGCCTTTACGGTGATTTGCCCCTCGGGCACGCCCGCGCTGTCCACTTCCAGCTCGCCAGCCAGCCATAGCGCCAACTCACCCCAATCCGCAGTCAGCAGATCCAGCTTGATATGGGTGATTTGTGGCCGCGCATTCTCTACGGCAAACCGGTCCCATGGGGCATTAAACCTCACCACCGCATCCAGTGTTACGCCCTCAATGCGCTCGCCGACCAGGGCAATATGGGAAAATCGCTTGATAAACGCCGAGGCAGGCACCAGCCCTTTCGCTTCAAAATGCACCTGGTATGTGAAATCCGGCCCCTCGATTTGCTGCAGCGTCAGTTGCCCGGTTTCCAGAGAGCTTTCCCACCCAAGGCTGGAGCTCAAGGCCAGCTCCAGCAGATCAAAGGTGATCTGGTCCAGGTTCAAATCGGTCGTCTCGTTGAACGTGACCGCAGCTTGCATTTCCCGGCTGATCAGCGTGATTTTACCCAGCGGCGTGGCAATCACCTGCTCTCGCGGCCAGACGGCGGTGATCCTGCCGGGGTTCCAGGATGGCGCATAAAACGCAAAATCCGGTGCGCTCCACGCCAGCCCTGTACTTGGGTCCGCCAGCTCCAGGTCCAGGATCTGCGTCTCCAGCCGCCCGGGAAAGCCAACGCTTTTCACCTGCGAAAACTCCGCGACCCAGCCGACATCCCGGCGGCCCTCGAACCACCCGGCCAGCCCGCGTTTGAGCGCAAATGCGCCACCAAACCACATCGCTGCGAAAAGTAGCGCCAGAAGCACACCAAGTTTGATCACTTTGCCCATACGCGCCTCTTTTCCTTACCTGCCCATTTGTCTATATCGAACGCCTAACGAGGGCCAGCACATGAGCGGTGATCAGCTTTGGATATTCGGATACGGCTCCCTTATGTGGCATCCGGGTTTTACTTGTGTCGAACGTGAAATTGCCACGCTGAGCGGCTATCGGCGCGGCTTCCTCATGCGCTCGATCCACCATCGCGGCACCCCGGAACATCCCGGTCTGGTGTTGGCCCTGGACGCCGCACCAGAGGCCTGCTGCACCGGGCTGGCACTTCGGGTGAAACCGGGGACCGAGGCCGAAACTATGCGTGGCCTGCGCGCCCGCGAGCTGGTTTCCTATGCCTATAAAGAGGTGACATTGCCGCTTGCCCTTGCAGATGGCCGGCGGGTTTCGGCGGTTTCCTATGTGATCGACCGCGCCCATGCGCAATACACCGGGCCATTGTCGCTTGCACAACAGGCGCGCATTATCGCCAGCGCGGCGGGCGGGCGTGGCCCCAACCGCGACTATCTTTTCAACACCCATGACCATCTGCTGGAACTGGGGATCGAAGATCGCGAAATCAGCTGGCTGGCCAGCGCCGTGCGCGCGCAAACCACGGGCCCGGGGACAAGTTAAGCGCATTCCCGACTTGGCAGCGCGGCTGCAAAGTCCTATCTTTCCCCCAGTAACGCGTTAATCAAGGGGCAAACCCAGTTGGAGCAGTCGAGCCTCGGCACAGGCCTGGATACACCTATCACCGCCGAGCCACATTTTACACCGCCTTTCCGTCAGATTTTTCTGATGCTGATGGTGCTTGCCCTGGTCGGCCTGGGGGCGTTTGTCGCGCTGCCGCGTCTGGTGCCGGTTTTCCTGTCCAGCCCGTATCTCAACGGCTTTATCCTTTTTGTGTTTGTTATCGGCCTGTTGGCCTGCTTTGCCCAAGTCTATCAGATCTTTACATCGGTGCGCTGGATTGATGGGTTTGCGGCCCAGAACCCTGGCCACGAAATGGTCAAGGCCCCGCGCCTTCTTGCGCCGCTCGCGGCGCTTCTGCGCGCCCGCGGGCTGAAAAAACCGATCGGCGCCACCTCCGCCCGCTCGATCCTCGACTCGGTTGCAACCCGGATCGACGAAGACCGCGACATTACGCGATACATCGTTAACCTGCTGATTTTCCTGGGTCTTCTGGGGACGTTCTTTGGTCTCGCCACGACCATTCCGGCGGTGGTCGAAACCATTCAAAGCCTTGCCCCGCAAGAGGGCGAAGGCGGCACCGAGGTGTTCAACCGGCTGATGGGCGGCCTGGGCAAGCAGCTGGGCGGCATGGGCACGGCGTTCAGCTCGTCCCTGCTGGGCCTTGCCGGCTCGCTTGTGGTCGGCCTGCTGGAACTCTTTGCCGGCCACGGGCAAAACCGCTTCTTTCGCGAGCTTGAGGAATGGCTGTCAACCATCACCCGCCTTGGCTATGCCCCGTCCGAAGGTGACGAAGACGCCGCACCCTTCGCGCCGGCTGCGCCCCCGGTCGGCATGGTCGACCAGGGCCCGGGCGCCAACGCCTTCATGGCGCATATGGCCGAGCAGATGGACGCCCTGCAAAACCTTTTCACTCAAAGCGATGTCAGCCGCGCATTGGTTGACGAACGCCTTGGCCAATTGGCCGGTTCCATCGAACGCCTGGCCCAACGGATCGAAGACGAAGGCGTCTCTACCCCGATCCTGTTGCGCATGGCAGACGGGCAAGAGCGGATTATTGCCGCCCTTGAGGCCCAGGTCGACGAAGCCGGTGGCGCCCATGCGGATGCGGAAAGCCGCATGCGCCTGCGCTCGATAGATGTGCAACTTTTGCGCATCCTCGAAGAAATGTCCGCAGGACGCCAGGAAGCTCAGGCCGAACTGCGCGCCGACATTTCGGCCCTGACCAAAGCGGTGCGCCAATTGGGCGCCGGTGGCGGCGGCGGCCGGGGCAGGGGCTAGGCCATGGCGCTTACCCGTCGCTCGACCCAACGCGTTTCCGCCTCGATCTGGCCCGGCTTTGTCGACGCGATGAGCGCGCTGGTCATGGTGCTGATGTTTGTGCTGACGATTTTCATGGTGGTGCAATGGACCCTGCGCGACACCATCACCGGACAGGCGCAAAAGCTTGACCAGCTTTCCGAACAGGTGGCCGAACTTGCCAATGCCCTGGGCCTGGAACGCAGCCGAAGCGCCGGTCTGGAAACCCGGGTTGGCGAGTTGAGCGCAACCCTGAGCGCGCGGGACGCGCTTGTCGATCAGCAAACTGCCCTGATCGCCCAGCTTACCGCTACCACTGAAACCCAGGCTGGCGAACTCGCCGCGCAGGCCGCTCGTATCACCTCCTTCGAGGCCCAGGTCGCGACGCTCCTTTCTGAACGCGATGCTGCCCGCGCCGAGGGCGTGACCCTGCTCGCCCAGGTCAATGACCTGCAAACCGAACGCGATGCGGCACTAACCGAGGGCACGCGCCTTGCCGCGCGTATTGACGACCTCGAAGCCGCCAACGCCCGACTGATTACCCAGAAAGAAGCGCTTGATCTGGCGCTGGCCAAGGCGCGCGATGAAATTGATGCGGCGGCCGAAACCGCGCGCCTTGCCGCCGCCCGTCGCGAGGCGCTGGAGGCTCTGATCGAAGACCTGCGCACGGACGTGGCCAGCCGCGACGTGTCCCTGGCGCAGATGATGGCCCAGGCCCAGATCGACGGCGAAAAAACCTTGTCGCTCCAGGCGCTGGTCGAAAGCCTGCAGGCCGATGTCGCCACCCGCGAAACCTCGCTCGCCGATGCCCTGGCACGCCTCGAAGCCGGCACCCTGCAAGCCACCGGCCTCAAAGCCGAGTTGAGCGCGGTCCAGCTGGCCTTGGCCGACAGCGAAACCCGTCTCAACGCCGCATTGTCCGAAGCCGAAAACATGCGCAATGCACTGGTCGAACTGGAGTTGAAACTGGCGCAGGAATCGGCGGCCAAGGCGACCGCCGAAGCCGCCGCCGAGGCCCTGCGCGCCGAGCTTGATACCAGCGACGCCGCGCGGCGCGCCCAATTGGCCACGGCCGAAGAACTGCGCGCCCGCCTCGCCGACACCAAGGCGACTCTTTCCGACAAAGAAGCGGCCCGGCTTGCCCAACTCGCCGCCGCCGAGGCCCTGCGCGCGCGCCTCGCCGACCTTGAAACCGAACTGACCGACCAGCAGGCCGCCGCACTGGCCGAACACGCCGCCGCCGAACGGTTGCGCCAACAGCTTGATGGGCTGGAAGACAGCCTCAGCGATCAGGAAGCCGCCCGTCTCAAGGAATTTGCGGCCGCCGAAGAACTGCGCCGGCGTCTGGCCGAACTGGAACGCACCCTGTCCGAAGAAGAGGCCGCAACGCTGGCCGAACGCGCCGCCGCCGAAACCCTGCGCGCGCGCCTTGGCGACCTGCAAACCCAGCTAAGCGACGCCGAGGCCGCCCGCCTTGCCGAAGCGGCCGCCGCCCAGGCTCTGCGGGATCAACTCGAAGACAAAGTCACAGCCCTCAGCGAAGAGGAAACCGCCCGCCTTGCCGAAGCCGCCGCCGCGCAAGCGCTGCGCGAACGCCTGGCGCGCTCCAATGATGAACTCACGGCCATGACCATGGCGCTCGAAGAACAGCGCCGCAAAGCCGAGGAAACCCTGGCCCTGCTTGCCGCCGCGCAAACCGCACAGGACGACCTCGACGCCCGCCTTGCTGCCGCAATTCTGGAAAACAAGGACCAGGCCGCCCGCCTTCTGACCACCGAAGAATCCCTGGCCGCCGCTATTGCCGAGGCCGAGGCCCTGCGGGAAAAGGCCGGTACCGAAGGCGAGTTGCGCTCGGCCCTCTCCGCGGCGCTGGCGGCCAAACTTGCCGCCGAACAGGCCGCCCAGCGCGCATTGACCAAAGCCGAGGAGCGTGCCGCGCTTTTGGCCACGGCCCAGGCGGCGCTGGCCGAACAGGAAACCACCTCGACCGAAGCACAGCGCAAAGTCGCCCTGCTAAACGAGCAGGTTGCCTCTCTGCGGGCGCAACTTGGCTCGCTTCAGGCTCTGCTCGACGCCAGCGCCGAACAGGATGCGGCGTCGCGGGTCCAGATCGAAGCCCTCGGCTCTCGCCTTAACGCTGCCCTTGCCCGGGTCGCGTCCGAAGAGCGCAAACGTGCCGAGCTGGAAGAAGCCGAACGCAAACGTCTCGAAGAAGAAGCCCGCAAGCTTGAACGGTACCGTTCCGAGTTTTTCGGCCAGTTGCGCGATCTACTGGCGGGGCGTGAAGGCGTGCGTATCGTCGGCGACCGTTTCGTTTTCTCGTCTGAAGTGTTGTTCCCGGTGGGCGGTGCCGAGCTGTCTGCGCAAGGCAAGGCACAAATCGCCCGGGTCGCTTCAATCCTGCAAGAGGTCGCGGATCAAATCCCGCCGGAAATTGACTGGGTCCTGCGGGTTGACGGCCACACGGATAATGTCGCCTTCCACGGGGTTGGCAAATACGCCGACAATTGGGAGCTTAGCCAGGGCCGGGCGCTTTCGGTGGTGCGCTATATGATCGACGAATTGCATTTCGACCCCAAACGGCTGGTTGCTGCGGGTTTTGGTGAATACCGGCCGATCGCGGCGGGTGACAGCGCCGAGGCGCGCGCCCAGAACCGGCGGATTGAGCTCAAACTGACTGAGCGCTAGACCGCTCCTCATCGGCGGATGACAATCATTCGTACAAGCACCGGGCCAATGGCCTCCCCCTTGCGCAACAATTGACTGGTCCCGGTATAGACACCCGGCGCCCAGCCCCCGGATGGCCGGCGTTTGCCGACTGCCCGAAATATCCGCGCCAGGCTTCTCTCAACCGGCACGTCGCGTGAAGCCAGTTCCTCTCCACCCGGCCCGACCAGTGCCAAGCGCAGCACATCACCCGCGCGTACGCCAAAGGCATAGGCCCAGATCACTAACGCCGGGGCGTCCCCTCCGGCCGTTTCCACGTTCGCCAACCCGTCCCTGACCGCAGCGTATTCTGGCACGCCCAACGCCATTCCGGCGCTAATCAAACCCCCTGGCTGATAGGCCGGTGGGGTGAGCCACAGGCCCTGCACAAACACGTCGTTGCAAACCTGCACTGTATCCTTGTTGAACGGGTCAACCACCCGCCCATTCCGGCGCAGCTCAAAATGCAAATGCGGAAATTCGGTCTGTCCGGAGAATCCCACCTTTCCCAAATCGGTTCCCACGGCCAGCCGCTGACCGGGCGCCACGGCAACCGAGCCACGTTTCATGTGGCAGTATTGGCTTGTCCAGCCGCCGCCATGGTCAAGCACCACGCCGTTGCCGCATTCCTTGCCCGCGATTACCGATCCGTCATCCGGCTCGCCATCCCGCACCGCGCGCACCAGACCCGGGGCCGCTGCGCGCACCGAAACCCCGGCCCGCATTGCCGCGCGACTATACAGGGAGATATCGACGCCATTATGCCCGTCATAGCTTAACGGCCCACAGGTGAAGTCGACCGCGCCCGGGCCCGGATCCGCATCCGGGTAGTTTTGGATAAAACAGCTTTCGCCCGGCACGCAATCCAATGGCCAGCCCAGCAATGGATCGCGCGCGGCCAAAGGGCTGGCCGCGAGCAAACTCGCGCAAATAACCGCCGCGCGGATCAATCCGCAGTCAGCAGTGGCGGCTTTTTCTTGCTGGAAATCCGCTTTTTCGCCGGTTCCTCGATCCGCAGGTCCAGTTTGCCGTCCTTGACCCCGACCTGCACCAACCCGCCTTTGGCCAACTTGCCGAACAGCAATTCTTCGGCCAGCGGCTTCTTGATATGTTCCTGAATGACTCGGCTAAGAGGCCGTGCGCCCATCCGGTCGTCATATCCACGCTCGGCAATCCATTCCGCAGCCGGGCGGGTCAGCTCGATTGACACGCCGCGATCCATCAGCTGTGCTTCCAGTTGCAGAACGAACTTCTCAACCACCTGCAGGATAACTTCTTTGCCCAGCGGCGCGAAACTGATCACCGCGTCCAGCCGGTTGCGGAATTCGGGCGTAAACATGCGCTCCACCGCCGCCGTATCCTCGCCCTCGCGCCGTTCGCGGCCAAAACCGATCGCCGCCTTGGCCTGTTCGGCCGCCCCGGCGTTCGAGGTCATGATCAGTATAACATTGCGGAAATTCACCGTGCGCCCGTTATGATCGGTCAGCTCGCCGTGATCCATCACCTGCAACAGG
>CAYSBG010000082.1:0-8019 GCA_964429125.1 uncultured Aliiroseovarius sp. | reverse complement strand
ACCGGATAGGCCAAGGGTACATTGGGATATTCAAACATGTCCACGCAGGCCTTGGCATCTTCTGGCCGCTCGGTTGCCGGGTCATAAAGCGGCGCCATGTATTTACGCCCACAGATGCGCTCAAACCGCCGATTGCGATAAAACTGCGCCGCCGGGGCGGGCAGGCCGGCCTGGGCCTGCTCGGGGGTCATCGGGTGGCGGGTGACGGCTGGATTGCCTTGGCCAATCCTCCGGGACCCGGCAAAAATCTCGCGGATCCGTTCCATTTGCGCGTCGGTCACCCCTCGGACTCTTTGCATTTGCGCAAACATCGCTTCGTTGTTTTGCTGCAAGCTTTGCGCCTGCACCCCGCCGCCTGCAATGCCAGAGAGGAGGGCGATCAGGGCAAGCACGGGTTTCTTCATCGGAAGTCTCCTGGATATGGGCAGAAAATCGGTCGAAAGCTGTCTACTCTTTGCGCAGAATGTAGAAAAAGTCGCGGTTATCGGCAAAGCCCACAAAACGCGGAATGGTGGTGCCGTCGCGACGCTGCTGGTCGATTGCCCGCATGCCACGCACCAGATGCTCTGTGGTGATCCATTCGCTGTCGGTTTGCGGATATAGCGCCATATAGGTGTGTTCCTGGGAATTCATGTCAAGCAACATGGCGCTTTCACAGCCATAGGCCTGGAACGTCCGGGTCATTGCGCTGGGCGTGGCGGTCGAGAAATAGGCATAGATCAGGAATTGCCGCCCATCGACCTGCTTGGTGCAGGCACCGCCGCGCAGCGTGCGCAGCTTGGCATCGGCCGAACCGGACCAGTTGCCCGGCCCCCAATTTCGCACCAGGCTACCGGCGACGGGTTCGCCAGTTTCCGGGTCCGCCTCGATCAGCGGTACACCGTTCTGGCGGGCAAAGCGGATGTCAGCCAGTTTCGCATCGTCCGCCGCGGTCCATTTGCGCATTTCAAGGCGGCCGTCTTTCCAGATGATCATGGTGGCAAGGTCAGGCCACAGCTTTGACATAACCACGCCGTTGATCATGAATCCATAGTGATGGCCGTGGTTAAAGGTGGCCATCGGCCCATAGCGAAAGGCGCCGTGGTCACGTTTGTAGCCGCCGGTAAAGGTAGCCGCGACCCGGTCGGCCAGCGCCGGGCTGACCATGCCGCTCATCACCAGCGGGGCGGGCGTGTTGAATCCGTCGGGGCCGGGGATACGCCAGTCGCGCCCGGCGCCGTTTGGTCGCGAAGACCAGCCGAATTGCGGGTGATCCGTGCCTGCCTCATAGCCGATGTCGAATTTGGACATGTCAAAGGCGACCAGATACACATCGGCCCCGCGCTCCACCCCGTCAAGGCGGTTGGTTTCGCCCGGGCGGCCAAGGATTTCGTCGCTGATCATGCCGGGTTGCATGACGCTTGCATAAATTCCCGCGGCGTTTTCCACCGCGTACCAAGACCCTGCCTGAAGGCGCCCGCCTTCGGTGCCGATCAGGGTAAAGCCCGGGGCGGTATACATCAGCGGGAAGCGCGAAAGGTTGGCCTGACCCAAGGCTTCCACGGTGGCGCCCGCGTCGCCCTCATCAGAGGTGTCCGAGGATTGCATGAACGCATCCTCATAGAACGAGCCTTTGATCAGGTTGACGATACTGTCACCGAAAACCACATTGTTGCGCAGGAAATCGGCCATGGCCTCGCGGTTGGTTCGCGACCCCCGGACCTTGTTGCGCAGGAAAACGCGGCCGCCGCAAATCGGTGCGAAAGGCAGGGGCTGGGCGCGGGCTTCTTCCAATTCGGAATAGCGTCCGTCCCAGGGGGTGCAGGCGATGGTCTCGCCGTCGCCTTCGATAAGCAGGGCCGCGTCCTCGCCGCCCCTGAGCGATATCTTCCAGGTATCCGGCGCCGCATTTTCAAGGTGATAGGACTTGGTGCCGCTACCGAAAAAACCGGGTGCAGTCACGTCAAGCACGAACCAGGAATTGACCCCGGGGTTCAACGACGTGAGTTTGAGCTCCAGATCATCCGGACCGCTGGCTTCCTGGGCGGCGCGAAACGGTTGCATGTTGAAAATCGAGCCGGGTGTCAGTTGCTCATAGACTTCCATCTGTGCGCGGATTGTTTCGCTGTCCGGGAATGGGATGCCCTGTGCCAGCAAGGCAGAACCTGTGGTCAGAGCGGTCGTGACAAGCGTCGCGCGCAACAAAGACTTCATAGATGGTATCCCCCGGGAAAATCCTGTTTTCAATAGCCACAGTATTGGCGGTTTCTCAAGGATTCGGCCAGCGGTTTTTCCACCATTACGCGGGGCGTCCATCACATTGTTGAGGGAAGGAACCAGGCGTAGGCGCGCTGCGGTTAAAAATGCACCCTTTCAGTAGCTTGACAACAAAGAACGCAAGTGCGGGATGGCGATAATTCCCGCTAGACAGTTGCTTTGTGCAACATTCGGAAACAATCCAGCGAAAGGTTAATCAAATCTTGCCACTTTTGGGCGATTTTTCTCCATATTTATACAACCTGAGGTGTGTTTTTTCTTGCAAGTCACCTTTGTCCCAGATAGCCTGTAAGGGCAAGCAGCAGAACTGGCTGCCGGTCCGAACGAAACACCCACCCCACCCTCGCTCCCTCGTTTGTGACCGGCAGTCGACCCGCCGCAGCTCTGCGCAAACAGAGACCCTTTCCCGTGTATCAACCATTCGGGCTCCGGAACGCCTGCGGTTCGGAATTCGCTCTTGCCTTGGCGCCGGGAAAGCAGGATAAATCGCCCCATAGCCAAGGAGGATTGCATGCGCGCCCGTATTTTTCAGCCTGCCCGAAACGCCATGACATCCGGCATGGGCAAGTCCCGCGTCTGGATACTTGAATTTGCTGCGGATGCCGCCCGCGAAGTTGACCCGCTCATGGGGTGGACCGGCTCGGGGGATACGCAAAGCCAGGTGCGCCTGACATTTGACAGCCGCGCGGCGGCCGAAGACTACGCCAAGGCGCATGGCATTGACGCGCAGGTGTTTGAGCCGCATAAACGCCGCGCCAATATTCGTGCTGGCGGATACGGAGAGAACTTTGCGACTTCCCGTCGCCAGGCCTGGACGCACTAAGGCTCTGCTTTCATTCAGATTTCAGGATTGAAAAACGCTTCGGCTGCGGCGATAAAGGCGCGCGGGCGCTCTGCATGCAGCCAATGGCCAGCCCCCGGGATCATTGCAAAAACAGCCCTGGGAAAGAGCGTCTTGATCCGGGCCCGGTGTTCGGGCCGGACATAATCGCTGTCTTTTCCGGACAGAAACAGCGTTGCCCCGTCGAAGTGCCCGCAAATGTCCGGAAAACCGGTGATCAGCCCCATCTCGCGCTCTAATACGTCTAGGTTCAAACGCCATCGCCGCGCTTCAAGGTCGAGTGATTGCAACAAAAACGCCCGAACCTGGGGTGAGTCAATCTCCCCGGCCAGCGTTGCATCCGCCTCGGCCCGGCTTTGGACCTGTTGCAGGTCGATCAGGCGCATGGCCTTGATCAAGTGGTTCTGGCTGTGGGTGTACGCAGCCGGGGCAATGTCAGCGACCAGCAAGCGGCGGACCAGTTCCGGCCTGCTTAACGCCAGAACCATCACTGCCTTGCCGCCCATGGAATGGCCCAACAGGTCAGCTTTTCCGCCCAGTTCGGCAATGACTTCTGCCAGATCCGCGGCCATATCCGGATAGGATTGACTGTCGGCGCGAAAGCTCGCGCCGTGGTTTCGCATATCCACGCAAGTCACGCGCCGATTGCGGGCCATCCGTTTGGCAATTGCCCGCCAATTGCGCCCCGAGCCGAACAGGCCGTGGGCGATCAGGATCGGTGGTTGGCGTGCATCCGATCCATATGTGGTCATCTCCAGCATGAGAGGGTATTTATGACTAACCACTGCCGGGGGAAAGGGTAATAACATGGATTTGCGTGTGCAGGCCGAGCATCTGGCCCAATTGATGGGCGACAGGTTGGATATTCGCGGGGAAGGGTTTGACGAAAAGCTGGAAAATGCCGGTCGTCGCCTACCGCGGCATGTGCGTGCCGAAGGGGCGCGTATTGCCGAGGCCCTGGCATTTGCAGATCACCCAAAACTGTCGCGCCAGATAGACAACAAACGACTGAAACGTGCGGCAAAAACAATCGAGCGTTACCTGATGAGCGTTGACCCGTGGCAGCGGCGCAAAGGTATTTTCCTCAACTGGCTGGCAGGTATCGTTTTCAGCCTTTTGGTCGTGGCGACACTCATTCTGGTGGTAATGTGGAAGCGGGGTCTTTTGTAGACGGTGGTGCCCCCAAGGCCTCTCGATAGACCAGGGTCACGGTGACAAAACTGACATATAGCAACAAATACCAACTGCCCATTTTATTAAGCGATGCCCAATCCACGCCGCCCGAACCCGCATAAACCCAAGTGCCGGTGCGGGTGCCGACGTTTTCGGCGATCCACAGGAAAAACGAGCTGAAAAACGCGGCCAGCGGCAAGGGCATCCAATAGGCCCGGCCAATGGTGAACCAAATACGCGTGCGCCAGAACAGCAATACCGTCGCCGCCATCAGAACCCAACGCATATCGGGCAGAAAATGATGGCCAAAGAAATTGAAATAGATCGCAGCCCCCAAAACAACGCTGGCCCAATAGGGCGGGTATGGGGTGAAACGCATGTCAAATATCCGGATCACCCGCGCCTGAAAGGAGCCGACCGATGCATACATGAAACCGGAAAACAGCGGCACCCCCATGATTTTCAGAAGCCCGGGCTCTGGATAGGCCCAAGAGCCGGCATGCACCTTGAATACTTCCATGATGGTTCCGGTGAGGTGAAAAAGCAGGATCACCTTGACCTCGCGCCAACTCTCCAGCCTGAACCAGAGGAATGCCGCTTGCAGCCCGACCGCCCAGATTACCAGCGCATCATACCGGGCGATCGGCCAGCTTTCCTGCCAAATCGCTTTGCTGAGCAGAATGCCGGCAAGCATTGCCCCGCCAAATAGCGCTGCCCAGCCTTGTTTCAGGACAAATAGTACAAATTCGCCCGGGCCATGCGGCAACACGGCGCGTACCTTGTTTCCCAGCCGGTGTTCAAGGATCTCGGTGTCCGAGTTTTGCGGTTCCATCGGATGATAAAATGCGATGCGTCAGGCATTGTCCAGACATATGAGCGGCAGATGCACAACTTGGACGCATTTGCGTGGGCAGCCGTCTGAAAACCAAGAAGGGCATCGCTGCAAAAGCACTGCGCGCCGGATTGACTACGCGAATTGTTCGCGGATCAGCCGTTCTTCCAGACCATGGCCCGGATCAAACAGGATCTTGTGGCTGATGTCATCCTCTGAGTGGATTTCGACAGCAACGACATTGCGCACGCTTCGGCTGTCTGCATCTGCCATGACCGGGCGTTTTTCTGCCTCCAGAACATCAAATCGCACCATAGCCGATTTTGGCAACAAGGCACCACGCCATCGGCGGGGGCGAAAGGCCGACATTGCGGTCAATGCCAAAACGTCCGAGCCGATTGGCAAAATTGGTCCGTGGGCGGAATAATTGTACGCAGTCGAGCCGGCAGGGGTGGCAACAAGCGCCCCGTCGCATACCAATTCTTTCAGGCGCACGCGCCCATCAACACTGATTTGCAACTTGGCGGCCTGGGGGCCGGCGCGCAGCAGAGCAACCTCGTTGATGGCGAGTGCTTCGTGTGCCTGTCCGTCAACGCCAATCGCGCGCATCGCCAGCGGGTTGATCACCGTCTCCTCGGCGATATTCAGGCGGGTGTGTAAGTTGTCCTCGTTGAATTCATTCATCAAGAACCCGACTGTGCCACAATTCATCCCGTAAATTGGCAGGCCCAGGGCCCGGGTTGCATGTAGGGTATCGAGCATGAACCCATCCCCTCCAAGCGCCACGATCACCGATGCTTCCTCTGGCGCTACGTTGCTGTAACGTCGGGAAAGGGTGTGCAAGGCCTTCTGGGCAATTTCTGCCTGGCTGGCGGAGAAATGAATTTTCGGCTCATTCAACATTTACGGCATTCCTGGTGGCGCTTGGCACAAGGCTTACCTCATTCACCCATCATTAGGAACACAATTGCTTTCCGACACGCACTTCGCGACAATGTGTTACAAAACGATACCCGAACTCTCTGGTTTTGGGAGGGTTCCGGGCTGTAGGATGCGCCAAAGCCCGGTTTGCCGCGGTATCATCACTTTGACCTTCAAGGAGACCTCCATTGTCCCACTCTCTTTCCCGCCGTGGATTTTTATTGACCAGCGCAGCCCTGGGCGCGATCAGCCTTACCGGCGTTGGCACGGCGCTTGCTGCGGGCGGCGGATTTGAAACGCCGCTGGCCATCCCTCCACAGGAAATGGGCCGTCTTGAAGGCGACCTGCGGGTGTTTGATCTGAAAATGCAGAACGGCACCCATGAGTTTTTCAAGGGCTATCACACGCCCACCAAGGGCATTAACGCCAATTATCTTGCCCCGGTCTTGCGCCTGAACAAGGGCGAGATGACCCAGTTCAACATCACCAATGATCTGGGCCATGTGACCACCTTGCACTGGCATGGCTTCAATCTGCCTGGCAAAGCTGATGGTGGCCCACATCAGATGATCGCGCCAAATGAAACCTGGCAGCCCAAATTCACCATTGTCGAACAAGCCGCGACCATGTGGTTTCATGCCCACCAAATCCATGAAACCGCGCCGCAGGTATGGGCCGGTCTGGCAGGTATGGCGATTATTGACGATAGCGAAAGCATGGCCGACCTGCCCAATGAATACGGGGTCGACGACATCCCTGTCGTGCTGCAGGACCGGCGCTTTCAGTTGAACGGAACGATGCCCTACCGCGGCACCATGCATGACCGGATGGCCGGGATGCACGGCAATTACCCGGTCATCAACGGCACCATTTCCCCCTATCTGGAGGTCACCCGCGAAGCGGTGCGCCTGCGCCTGCTGAATGGCTCCAACGCGTCAATCTACAACCTGACTTTCGCCGATATGCGCCCCTTCCAGATGATCGCTTCAGATGGCGGCTTGCTGGCGGCGCCGGTCGAATTGACCACGTTGACCCTGGCACCGGGGGAGCGTGCCGAGATCGTCGTGCGCCTCAAAGCAGCCGAGCCGGTGGTGCTGCATTCGGTAGCCGGTGATCAGGGCGGTAATCGACGTGGCGGCATGGGCATGATGGGCGGCGGTATGATGGGTGACCAAAGCCCCGCTTTCGCGCTGATGGAGCTGCGTCCGGCAGACAGTCTGGAGCCGGCGCCCGCACTCCCGGCCACGCTGGCCAACCTGCCGGCGCCCGATGCCAGCCAAGCCACCAACAAACGCCAGTTCCTGCTGGAAATGGGCATGGGGCCGGGGATGATGATGGGCGGCGGTGGTGGTTTTACCATCAACGGCCAGGAAATGGACATGAACCGTATCGACCACGTGGTAAAGCAGGGGGAGACCGAAATCTGGGAGATCGGCAACACCGGTCCGATGGCGCATCCCTTCCATGTGCACAACACCCAGTTCCGTATCCTAAGCCGCAACGGTCAGCCTCCGGCCCCCCATGAGGCAGGGCGCAAAGACACGGTCCTGGTGCAGCCGGGCGAGCGGGTGCAAATCCTTGTGCGGTTTGACAATTACGCGGACCCGAACGCGCCCTACATGTTCCATTGCCATATTCTTGAGCATGAAGATGCCGGGATGATGGGGCAATTTACCGTGGTGTAGGACTGGGAAATTGGTTTTCACAACCGCGCGGATATGGTGTTTTAGCGGGAATGGATTTGAGGCTTATTCTGGATGTGAAAGGAAGCATACTTGGAACCGGAACCCTGTGGCTGGAAGATTGCAGCAAATTCTCTAGAGTACGAGAAAATGCCATGACGAACGTCAAATTCGGCAAGCTTGAAGATCTGCCTTTGCGTGAAGCCTGGGAACACGAGGCGCATTCCTTCACGCCTTGACTTGCAGACAACATCGAGCAGCTAAAGCGTTTCGACATATTGTTGAGACCCGACAATATGTCGAAACGCTCGCAC
>CAYSBG010000081.1:0-8118 GCA_964429125.1 uncultured Aliiroseovarius sp. | reverse complement strand
CGATCTGCATTCGGGGATGTATGGCGGGCTGGCGGGCAATCCGCTGCATGTGCTTTCAAGCTTGATTGCCGGGCTGCATGACGACCAGGGGCGCATCACCCTGCCGGGTTTTTATGATGGCGTACCAGAGCTTTCCGACGAAATCCGCAGCCAATGGCAGGGGTTGAATTTCGATCACGCCGCCTATCTGGACGATGTCGGGCTAAGCATTCCGGCGGGCGAACAGGACCGCACCCCGTTGGAGATGATCTGGTCGCGGCCAACCTGTGAAGTCAACGGCATGTGGGGGGGCTATATCGGCGACGGGTTCAAGACCGTGCTGCCCGCCGAGGCCCATTGCAAGCTGTCGTTCCGTCTGGTGGGCGATCAGGATCCGGACAAGATCCACGCCGCCTTTGCCGCCTATATCGAGGCGGGAATCCCGGACGATTTCGAAGTCATCTGGCAGGAAAGCCGTGGCTCGCGCGCCTCGCAAATGGCCATCGACAATCCGGCGTTCGAGCAGGCCCGCAAAGCCTTGTCCGACGAATGGCCCCGCCCGGCATCCTATATCGGCTGTGGCGGATCGATCCCGATTGCCGGACATTTCAAGACCATCCTGGGCATGGATTCGATGTTGATCGGCTTTGGCCGCGATGACGACCAGATCCATTCGCCAAACGAAAAATACGACCTTGAGAGCTTTCACAAAGGCACACGCAGCTGGGCGCGTATCCTGGCCGCACTGGCGCCATGATCGCCGGGTTCGAACGCGGGCTTTTGCGCCTTGGCGCGGCCGAAATCGCCTATCAGGCGGGCGGCGCCGGCCCGCCCTTGCTGCTGCTGCACGGGTTTCCGCAAACCCGCGCCATGTGGGCGCGTGTGGCACCGGAAATGGCAAAAACGCACCGGGTGATCTGTGCCGATCTACGCGGCTATGGCCAGTCGCGCGGGCCTGACAGCGTGGCGGCACAATCGTTTCGCGAAATGGCGACGGATATGGTCGCGCTGATGGGCCACCTGGGATATGACGCGTTTGATCTGGTTGGCCATGATCGCGGGGGGCGTTGCGCGCACCGGCTGGCATTGGACGCGCCCGAGCGGGTGAAGTCGCTGATACTGATGGACATCATCCCCACGCATCTGCTGCTGGATCAACTTGAACAAAAGGTGGCAAAAGCATATTATCACTGGTTTTTCCTGGCACAGCCAGCGCCTTTTCCCGAGCGTCTGATCGCCGCAGACCCGGATTTTTATTTTGAAAGCTGTCTGCTGGGCTGGGGCGCCTCAAGGATCGAAGACTTTGCCCCCGACCAATTGGCAGCGTATCGCCAGGCCTGGCGCCGGCCCGAGGTGATTGGCGCCATGTGCAACGACTACCGGGCGGCGTTGGAGGTGGATTTCGCCCTTGATCAAGCCGATCTGGAGCGTCGGCTGGCGTGCCCCACATTGGTTCTGTGGGGCGCGGATGGCGCCATGGGGCAGGCCTTTGATGTGGTGGAAACCTGGAAGGACAGATGCGCCGACCTGTGTGGCCAGGCGGTGCCGGGCGGGCATTTCTTTGTCGACACCAACCCCAGCGAGACCCTTCAGGCGTTGCGTGGCTTTCTGGCCTGATTATCAGGCCGGCTTATTCGTTCAGGCATCTGAGAGACCCCCAGCAAAGCTGCGGCGCAAAACGCGGGCGGGTTACAGACAGGTCGTAAATTCCGCGCGCACGGACTCCGGTCAGGCCGGGGCTGATGGCGGGTTCGTATTGCAATTGCGTTTCAACCAGGATCAGCCGGTCGCCGGCGGGTATCATCGGGATCACATCGCGATAATCGCTATTGATGTCGTGATTGGTCAGGCGATGTCTGCCATCGGTGGCACGCGACCAATCGCGACGCAGGACCCGGCGATCTTCGTCATCGCAGCGCCGTTGGCAGCGCACCGAAGAGACGCGGATCCAGGCGTCATCGCTCCCTTTGGTCAAATAGGCAAACACCTCTTCGATGCCATGGAGATAGGTCATGTCGATCGAATTGGTCTCGCGCGAAAGCAGATCGGCCACCGCGTAATTGCCCTTCATCGCCAGCGAGCGGGTATGGTAGACATCGAAAAACGCGTACATCGCCGCAAAAGCCCAAAGCAGGAAGGGCAGGACCAGCAAGGCCTCGATTGACAGCGTTGCCTCTTCGCGCCGCAGGAACTCGCGAACAACAGGGAAACGGATCGGGGGCATTTGCGGACTCTCCTTCATGGCTCGTTCACAAAGACCGACGCGGCGGCGATGGCATAGCCACCGGTTGCGTCCAGCGGCATGTCCATGACAAAGGGCGTGGTGGCAAAAAACGGGTTGGTAATGATGCAGGCGCGCACCAGCATGATCTCGTTTTGCGTACCAAAGGTGAAATCGACCACCGGCTCGATATCGGAATCGCGGTTGACGCAGGTGATCTGATCTTCGGGGAAATTCCAGGTGGTGGTCGAAATCGGCACCAGTTCAATGGTCATCGAAGAGGCGCAATCATCAAACACCAGCGCATCGTCGCAGATACGTTGGCGCAGCTCGGAGCTGGTGGCCGGGTTGAGCGTGCCCAGACGCAAGGCCCGCACGTTGATATCAACCGCCCGATCCAGAAGTACCGAACGCATCAGAAACACGCCGATTTCGATCGACGAAAAGAACAGGAACATGATCATCGGGAAAAGCAGGACAAATTCAATCGTTGCCGAGCCGTCTTCCCGACGCAGCCAGCCCAAGCGGGAGGGAGTGTTGCGAGCGCGTTTCATATCAGTTGATCAACCTCAGCGCAGAAATTTGCCGGGCAATGGCGGCAAAGGCGTCGCTCAGGTCGGCACCATCCACGTCAAAGTAATGCGCAGGCGACGAGGCACAGGCCTGCATGATTGATGCCGAGGAGGATGTAACCTCAAAACCGATGGTGTAGACGGTGATGTTCTGGTCCTTGGCGGCGGTGCAGATTTCCGCAAGCTTGGTGTTCTTGTCGGAATTACCGTAACGATCGCCGGCATCTCCCAGCCACCAGTATTGCTCGTAAAAACCCCAGGGAAGCTTTGCCCAAAGCTGGGGAAAGGTCAGTTCAACCGCATCGCCTGGCTCGCTTTCCCACCAACAGTGCCGCCACCACCTCGACCCTGAGCAAACCCGATACTGCCCCTCGCCGAAGGGATGATCGTGCCAGTCATCATCGTAATTCCAGTAATAGGAATCCGTGCTGGCCCGGTAAATCGAGTAATAATCCGTGTCGTCCTCATCCATGGTGTTGTAATAAATGCCCGACGGCCCGCTGCGTTTGTCATTGTGCAGGTAATACTGGCTGGTATTGACCCCGTCGGTCATCAGCACGATGACCTTTTTGATGCCGTTTTCGGTATAAAGAAACGGGCGGTCGTCAAAGGCCTGGTCGACAACCCCGTCATTAATCAGACCCTGGACCACCGGCTGAAACGCCGGATCCAGGAATGCGGTGCCCCATTTCATGCCCAGGTCGATCGAGGTATTGCCCCCGGCCCACAGGTCATCAATCATGTCGCGCAAATCTTGGGGCTCATTTTCCATGGGCAGGATCTTGCGAAGAACCGCCCAAGGCTTGCCCGAGGAAAAGACCTGACATTCAAAACTGTCCGCCTCGGCCCCATAGTAATAATACGGATAATTATCGAAATGCCCGGTCCTCTTGAACAGATAGGTCGGGTCCATTGCGGCGGTTGAAAAATCCAGATCGTCAAACGTAATACAATAGGATTGCGTATGTTCCTGGGTAACGTTCAGCTGGTCAAAGATTTCCGGCGTGGCCTGCACCTGTTGGTTATAGGGGATCACGCTCATGGAAACGGTATCGGCCTCGACCGTGCAATTTGTGGTGGCGTCGGGGGCCGCAGGGTTGCACATCAGGATGTTTACAAACTGCGTCGCTGCATCGCGCAACACCGAAATCTTTCTGCCCCCCGAGGTCCAGCCGTTCATGGAGCCGGAAACGTCCAACACCAGCGACACCTCGGTGCGTGACGCGCTTTCCTCGGCGGTACCGGCGGCAGGGGCGGTCAGATTGTCGATGCCCAGCAAGCGCATGAAGGTCGTTGGCATATCAATGCCGGCCTGGGCACTGACCTGGCGCGCGGTAAGGGTGTTGGTGGCAACGATGTTGTCAGATTCGATATAGGCGCCAAGCTCTGCGCGGTCGAAATAATCCAGCACCACCGCTTCCGGGCTAAGCGATTGATCCAGGCTGGCTGCGGCCAGCACCGCCCGATCAAGGGTGGATTGCAGGCGCACCCGGTTGCTTTCGTAACGCATCAGATCGACCGCCATTCCGGCGACCATCAACATGGTGACAAACAGGAACAACGAAAAAACAATCAGCGAGCCATCTTCCTTGCGCTGAAAGCGGCGAAGGTGTTTTCCTGCCAGTTCGTTTCTTATCAGGTGCATCGCTGATAGTTCCCATGGTTGTTTGACGTGGCGGACGTAGTGCGCGCCCAACAGCCGAGAGAAAACTCATTCGTGTGACCAAATTAGGGCAGATCCATGTTATTTGCCGCCAATTTTCATCACATTACGCCGGCCCGCGGCTGCGGGGAAATCTGCGCGGATCGCGGGGGAAATCCTGATCCTGAACAAAAAAAGCAAAAAAACAAAAAAGTATTTGCGGCCTGTTAACCAAAAGCGCATATGCTGCGATGTATTGTCGCAGCGATGATTCCACATGACAAAAGGGAGCCGAGAGGCCAATGTCAGCAGCCAAAGAACCCAGTTTCCGTGAATCCGTAGACCTGATGTTCAACCGTGCGGTTAGCATCATCGACTTGCCGCCAGGGTTGGAGGAGAAGATCCGCGTTTGCAATGCCACCTATATCGTCCGTTTTGGCGTGCGATTGCGCGGCGAGGTGCAGACATTTGTCGGCTACCGTTCGGTGCATTCCGAGCATATGGAGCCGGTCAAGGGCGGCATTCGCTTCTCCCTTGGCGTCAGTCAGGACGAGGTCGAGGCGCTGGCGGCGCTCATGACCTATAAATGTGCGCTGGTCGAGGCACCGTTTGGCGGCTCCAAAGGTGGGCTGTGCATTGATCCGCGACAGTATGATGAATACGAATTGGAAATGATCACCCGGCGTTTCGCCTATGAATTGGCCAAGCGCGACCTGATCCATCCCAGCCAGAACGTCCCTGCCCCGGATATGGGGACAGGGGAGCGGGAAATGGCCTGGATCGCTGACCAATATGCGCGGATGAACACCACTGACATCAACGCGCGCGCCTGTGTTACCGGCAAACCCCCGCATGCCGGCGGCATTGCCGGGCGGGTCGAGGCAACCGGGCGTGGCGTGCAATATGCCTTGCGCGAGTTTTTTCGCCACCCCGAGGATGTGGCTATCTCTGGCCTGTCCGGCACGCTGGAAGGCAAGCGGGTGGTGGTTCAGGGACTGGGCAATGTGGGCTTTCATGCCGCCAAGTTCCTGTGCGGCGAGGATGGCGCAAAGATCACCGGCATCATCGAACGCGACGGCGCCCTGGTCGATGAAAACGGGTTGGATGTCGAGGCCGTGCATCGCTGGATCGTCGAAAATGGCGGGGTCAAGGGCTATGCCCAGGGCAGCTTTATCGAAGACGGCGCCTCGGTGCTGGAACAGGAATGCGATATCCTGATCCCCGCGGCGCTGGAAGGGGTGATCAACCTCAGTAACGCCGCCCGTATTCAGGCGCCGCTGATCATCGAGGCGGCCAATGGGCCGATCACCGCCGGGGCGGATGAGATTTTGAACGAGAAGGGCATCGTCATCATCCCGGACATGTACGCCAATGCCGGCGGCGTGACCGTAAGTTATTTCGAATGGGTGAAAAACCTCAGCCACATCCGTTTTGGCCGCATGCAACGGCGTCAGGAAGAGGCGCGCCACCAACTGGTCGTCAACGAATTGGAACGCCTTGACCGATACCTGGGCGAAAGCTGGACAATGACCCCGGATTTCAAGGAAAAGTACCTGCGCGGTGCGGATGAGCTGGAGCTGGTTCGCTCGGGCCTGGATGACACGATGCGCACCGCCTACCAGGCGATGCGCGAGGTCTGGCATAGCCGCGACGACGTGCCAAACCTGCGCATGGCCGCCTATCTGGTGGCGATTGACCGTGTTGCGAAAAGCTATCGTGCCAAAGGGCTATAGGCATGGGGCGGGCGCTATGCCCGCCCCTACCCGCCTGGAGCGTAGACCTATAGCAGTCGCACCAAATCGCATTCGTCCGGCTGCGAATACGCGCATCTGATCAGGCGCAAAACGCTTTAATCACTGACGCAGACGAACAGCATCGGCGGCGTCCTCGATCGCCCAATAGCTCAGGGCGTCGCGGATGCCTTGGGCCGCGGAACGGCGCCAGGCCGGGTCGGCCAGGTTGGCCCGGTCGCGTTCTGACGACAAGAACCCAAGCTCGATCAGAACCGAGGGGATATCGGGCGCTTTCAGCACCGAAAACCCGGCCGAAAGCCGCATGTTCTTGCGTGCGGAACTGGTCGCCGCATAAATCCCTTCGACCAGCGCGTCCGCCAACCGGTCCGCCCGGGGCTGGGTTTCACGCCGGGCCATATCCATCAGCACCAGGGCAACGCTGTCACTTTGTCGGTTAAGATCAACCCCGGCCAGCAGATCCCCGCGATCATGGCGTTCCGCCAGTTTTTCCGAGGCCAGATCGCTGGCTTCATCCGACAAGGTATACACCGAAGCCCCACTGGCCCGCCCGGCGCTCAGCACATCGGCATGGATCGAAATGAAGACATCCGCCCCGGCCTGACGGGCAAGGGTTACCCGGGTTTCCAGTGGAATGAAAACGTCGCTGTCACGGGTCAGCGTGACCTCGAAATTGCCACCCCGCAACAGTTCTTCCTTGAGTTCCCGGGCGAATTGCAGCACCAGATCGGCCTCGCGCATTCCCGCCCGCTCGGCCCCCGGATCAATGCCACCGTGGCCCGGATCCAACACCACCACCAGCGGCCGGTCGCCGGTTTGGCGCGTATGCGCGGGCAGTGGCGGCGTGTCTGCGTTCGCGATGGTGAAAAGCGCCTGTGCTGGGGCGCCGGTGGTAGCGGCAAAGCTGTCGGCGTCGGTCTTCTGCAAGGAGAGCGCCACCTGCACATTGCCATCTGCCATCGCAACCATGCCGGCTTCTTCGACTTTGAAAGGCGCGTTCAGTTCAAAAACGATCCGGCTCCACCCCGGGCGAAACACGCCGGCGCGCACCGTTGTAAAAGCCTCGGCCCCGGCAGCGAAACCTTCGGCGTCAAAACCGCTCCAGTCAACTTCGGAGAAGTCCAGCACCAACCGGCGCGGCGCGTCCAGCGTGAAAACCCGCCAGGGCACTGCACGCGTCAGGGTGATTTTCAGCTGCTGCCGGGTCCAGCCACTGGAATATTCAACCCCTGGACCGCTGAGCCGTGCCAGGGCACTGAGGACATTGCCAGACGCCTCCTGCCCGCTTGCAGGCAGGCCCAGCACAATAACCAGCAGCGCCAGGCAACGCTTTGCGGCACGCAGGATCACCCGTCTTGCGCAGCCCGCGTTTCGGCCACGACCTGCTTCATCCCGTCCAGCGGCACATATCCGCGCAGCATCTGCTGGCCGATGACAAAGCCCGGCGTGCCGGTGATCTGCAACCGCTGCGCCAGCCCGTGATTGGCGCCGATCACCTGATTGACCACCGGGTTGTCCATGCCGGCCAGAATTGCCTGCCCGTCAAGCCCCAGCCCTTCGGCCGTGGCAAGAAGCGAGGCCTCGGAAACCGTGGCGCGCATGGTCATCAGCGTGTCGTGCAGTTTCTCATAGGCTTCGTCGCCAAACAGGATCTGCGTCGAAATCGCAAACCGCGAAGCCAGCACGCTGTCGTCGCCGAGGATCGGGAATTCTTTGACGACAAAGCGGATATTGCCATCGCTTTCGATCAGTTCCTGCACTTCCGGGAATGCGCGCTTGCAAAATCCACAGCGGTAATCAAGGAATTCAACGATGGTCACATCGCCATCTGGATTGCCCAGAACCGCCGAATAGCCATCGTTGAAAATATCCTCGAAGTTTACCGCGATGAGGTCGGAATCCCCGGCCACCTGCGCATCTGCCTGGCGTTGCTCAAGCACGGCAATCGCTTCC
>CAYSBG010000080.1:0-8170 GCA_964429125.1 uncultured Aliiroseovarius sp. | reverse complement strand
AGGCCACTTGCGCGGGTGTTTAGCTTGCAAGTAACGTGCAGTCCAGCGGTCATTAAGGCGCAGGCAGGCTTCTGGGGCGCGAAAACAACACTAGCCGTGATGTGCTTGCATCCGGAGGAGGGTAAATGTGGCGAGAAAGCAAGGCGGCAAAGTGGGCTCTGGCATGGCGCAAAGGTACTATCGGGGTGGTGCTGGCGCTTGCCGTTGCTGTAAGCGCGCCGAGCGCAGAAAGAATGGGGGATCGTCTGCAAATCGCTTTGCCCTTGTTGGGGTTGGGGTGTGCCGTTTTGACCGGAGGAGCCGGGGAATATCTGCTGCGATTTGCCACGCTGGAAGTGATCGTTCGGGGCAGCAAAATTGGCTTGGGAGACGCTGCACTTAACCAGCGCCCGCGTGGTGGTATACAGGGCTTTCCATCCGGGCACACTGCCGCAGCCAGTTTTGGCGCCTCGGCGTTGGTACAGGAATGTTTAACGCGCAGTCCGTTTGTGCAAGGCGTTGTGATTTTTGCCGCTGCATTTACCGGTACCAGCAGGGTCGAAGCCCGGGCGCACAATATCTGGCAGGTGTTGGCGGGCGCGCTGGTTGGCTGGAGTACGGAACGGGTTTTACGGCGGAATACGCCCATGCGACAGCGTATCGTGGCAAGGTGCAGGCAATTGTTTCGGCGAAGGCGCGACGGCCTCTGAGGGGATTTTCATTTTCTTCAATCAGGAAAAGGCAGCGCCCGGTCTATGTCACGGTGTTTTTCACCACGCGCCTGCCAAGCAACGGTCTTTAGGAAGGGATGGTTGCCTGCATCGACTCGCGCTGTGAGAACGCTGCGAACCAATCGTCCAGCGCACCCCTGCCATCACGCCAGCCGCGTGCCATGTGACGGAAATCGAGATAGCCCAGCGCGCACCCGACCGAGATCTGCCCCATGTCGAGCGGCCCAGTCAGATGACTCATCCAACGTTCGCTCAACGCATCCAGGGCGCCCTCGATTTTTCCCCATTGGGCGTCAAGCCATGTGTGATCCTGCTTGTCTTCTGGGCGGCAGCGCCCTTCATAGACCATAAGCACGCCTGCATCCATGATGGCGTCGCCGGTGGCTTCCAGTGTCAGGGTTTCCCAAATTCGGGCCTCGGGGTAGAGGCCAGCGTTTGCCCGAGCATCAAGATAACGGGTAATTACCCGGCTGTCATAAAGCGCCGGGCCGTCGTCGCGGATCAGCGCTGGGATCTTGGCCAGCGGGTTGATGCTTTGCACCTCGGTTGAAGGATCCGTCGGGCTGGTGGCAACGTTAAGCAATTCAATATCTGCAACCTGTCCGGTCTCGTGCAAAAGCACGCGCACTTTGCGTACAAACGGCGATGCGGCGGCGGAAACAAGCTGCAGGCCCATATCAGTCGACCTTTCGAATGCGAACGCGGCTGATCGAGGAAAACTCAACCTCAATCCCCGGGCGTGTCGGGCCAAGGCGGATGACCCGGCGAAACCGGGTGGTGGCGTTGGCCTGGCCTGCCTCGCGGCGCAGGGAAGTGCCTTCGGCAAGCTCGTCCAGCGCATCTTCTGCCCTTTGGTCACGCCGTCCGCGTTCGACCTTGGAGGCCAGCGCGTAGGTTGCAAAGGCCACAGTGCCATAGCGAACGGCAATAGCGGCAATCGGGGCAAGGGGTAATGGCATGTTTTCCTCCCATTTGCCCTTCAAGAGCGTTTCGCACCAATTTGGCTTCGCCCAGCGGAGTGAATGCTCGGCACTAAGCGGGTAGAACCCCCTCTAGTGTAGGCACTCCCGGCGCGCCTGTCCATGTTTCACGGCGAAACATTGCCCATCAGGCCCGCGAGCGCCGCCAGTTCATGCCCTATTGAACCGGCAATTTCCGCAGCCGCGCCGGCCCGGGCACCGGCGGGTTTATTTTGTCCCAATTTCCATGTCCCGTCGATGCTTTCGATATGAAACCGCAGAGGCTGGATCATACGCATCATCCTTGCCAGCGTATCGGCGGGCACTTTTTCCATATTCCAGGGGTTCTTGTCGAGACGGGCTTCAAAAGCGGCAGAGAGGCGCTCCAGAATTTCCGCAAGGGCGGCGTCGGCCAAGACTTCCAACCGCCCACGCAGATGGACAGCGACATAATTCCAGGTCGGCACCTGACTTGGGTCGCCGTACCAATCGGGCGAAACATACCCATCCGGCCCGGACAGCGCCAACAGAGCTGAAACAGGGTTGGTCGCCGCGCGTGCTACGGGGTTGGAACGCATCAGGTGCAGATCAGCACTGGCGCCGTCTTCAGAAAGCAAAAATGGCACATGTGCGGCTATTGGGGCGTCAGGGCCATTGATGCTGAGCAGGCCAAAACCGCGTTCGCGGGCGAAGGCAAGATTATCGCTGTCGGTGGCAGTATGAAATACCGGGTTGGGGTGCATTTTGGGCTCCGAAAAATGGCTCTCTAGGATCTAAACCAAAGATACATTTGCCACAAGTTTTCCCACCCAATCCCCAGTTTATGGCGCCGCCGAAAAGGCGGGTTTAGATTAGCGCGAACCGGGTAGTACCCGTCACCATTACGCAAATAGGCAAGGCACAATACATGGTCAGCGAAACGAAAATAGCGAACGTTAAAGGTGTTATCCGCAGTCCACAGCCGGTATGGGATCTTTTTGTGCGCGGATTTCACTGGTCATTGGTTGCCAGCATATCAATCGCCGCCGTCACCGGGTTTTTGCTGGGTCCAGTGTGGGTCCCGGTGCATATTGCGGTGGCAAGCTTTGCTGTCCTCTTGGTGCTGTTGCGGATCATTTGGGGGTTCGCGGGCGGAACTTATGCGCGTTTCTCCAGCTTTATCACCGGGCCCTTGCGCTTGATGAGATATGCCCGCAGCGTGCTGAGCAGTACCGAAGCGCGGTATGTCGGTCACAATCCGTTGGGCGGTGCGATGGTCGTGGTCCTGCTGGCGCTGGTGCTGGGTGCGGGTTTTACCGGTTGGGCGTTTCTTGGCGCCGGTGCCAAGCTGGGCCCGTTTGCCTTTTTTGTTCCCTATGCCGATTCACCCTGGATCGCCGAGCTGCATAAAACCGTCGCGTTTGGCATTCTTGGCTTGGTCGTGCTGCATGTCGCCGGTGTGTTTTTCACCGGCAAACGTGAGGGTGAAAATCTGGTGGTAGCGATGGTTACCGGTGAAAAGGCAATCGGGCCGCAGGATATTTCTCCGCCTGAACATGAAGCCCGGCAAACCTCCGCCCTTGTCGCCGGGCTATTGGTGGTTGGCCTTTTGCTAATGGGCATTGTCGCGCCAATGGTTCTGCCGGTACCGGGCGCCCCCGTGAGCACCATCGACCCGGTAGCGCGTTCGGAATGCAGCGATTGCCATATGTTTTATCACCCCAGCCTGCTGCCCGCCCGGGATTGGCAACAGATCATGGCGGTTCTGGACGATCATTATGGCGAGGACGCTTCACTGGACCCGGATACGACCGCTGCAATTCGAGACTGGCTAATGGCCAATGCTGCGGAAACCGCAGACACAAGGGCCGCATCGGTATTCCACCTTGACCCGGAAAACGGGATCACCCGGATCACCGAAACGCCGTTTTGGAAGGCCCGCCACGGGGGCATTCGCGAATCTGCATTCAAAAACCCCGAAGTCGGATCACGTTCCAATTGTGCAGCCTGTCATGGGGACGCTGAACGCGGCTGGTTCAACCCGTTCTTTGCTGAGGTCGAAGGATGATACCCGACCTTTAACCCGAAAAATGACACTGAAACAACAATATGAGAAGGAGATATGATTTGATCCATTCAATGCCACGACTAACCCGTGCCGGTGTTTTGATACTGGCCGCAGCGTTGGCGTCGCCGGCGATAGCCGGGGACACTTCGGCCAGCCAATTGATAGCTCAATTTGCTGCAGAAGCAGGCAGCACGCCTTCCGCCGCGCGCGGGGAAACCTTGTTCACCAGTCGACATACTGGTGGGAAACCCGAAACACCGAGTTGCACGACCTGCCACACGACAAATTTAAGGGGAACCGGCAAGACCCGGGCCGGAAAGGTGATCGAGCCAATGGCGCTTTCGGCCAACCCGCAGAGATTCACCGACAGCGCCAAGGTAGCCAAGTGGTTCCGGCGCAATTGCAACACGGTTCTCGGGCGTGAATGTAGCGCAGGCGAAAAAGCGGATGTGCTGGCCTGGCTTTCCAGCATCTAATGAACAAGAGGAAGTACCACATGAAAAATATCATCAAAACGATAATGATAACTGCGAGCGCCATTTCGATGCTGGGTGTTTCGCCGTTGCAGGCTGCCGGCACCGGACAAGACCTGTTCAACTCTGAATGCAGCGATTGCCACATGGCGTTTCCGGCAGAATTCCTTCCGATGCGTTCGTGGTCGACAATTATGGCAACTCTGGACAACCACTTCGGCGAAGATGCTACGCTGGAAGAAGCGGACCGCGTAGCAATCGAGGCGTATCTGGTGGCCAACGCAACCGATGCCGGCGGGCGCAATAGTTGGATGCTAAGGGGGATTGGTGAGAATGACTATGTCTTGCGAATCACAGAAATGCCGTGGTGGGTGCGCGAGCATAGCCGTGAGGTCTCGCAGAGATCTTGGGACAGGGCGGGAACAAAGTCTAATTGTCTGGCATGTCACCGCGCTGCCGCTCAGAGGAATTTTGACGACGATTAACCCGTTCCGCAATGTGTTCGACAGCCTGCGCCAGACAGGGTTGTCTGCTCCACTAGAGCATATCGCACCAAATCGAATTCGTCCGGCAGGGCGAATGCCGGAAACAGATCTGGCGCGACACGCTCTTGTTGCGTGAATTGGCGCAGCCCTCCCCGCGATGTTCTTGGTTGCGGGGAGGCTGCTTATGCGCACGTCAGGCCGTGAGTTGGCCTGATGATACGCCGGAAATGACTGTTTGGATGACGCGCCCGGTTTCCTGATCTGTGCCAAAGGCAACTTCTGCAAAATGTTCGGTGCGACCCATGCGGGGATTTTCCATCAGAACATTGTGGATCAGCCCAATTTGCGCCGTCAGATGTGCTGTGACCTGTTCGGCACCCGCCTGGCGCAGGATGGCAGCGCGGGCTTTGATCAACCGCCCGTCGACCTGGGGCATCCGCACCGCAGGGGTGCCCCTTCGCGGCGAGTACGGAAATACGTGAAGCCATGTCAAGCCGGCTTCGGTTACAAGGCGCAGGGAGTTCTCAAAATGCGCCTCGGTTTCGGTAGGGAACCCGGCGATAATATCGGCACCAAAGGTGATGTCCGGCCGCACCGCACGGGCCTCTTCGACAAAGCGCAGGGCGTCGTCGCGATTGTGGCGCCGCTTCATGCGTTTGAGGATCAGGTTGTCACCGTGCTGCAGGCTCAGGTGAAGGTGCGGCATTAGCCGTGGCTCGGTGGCGATGGCACCCATCAGTGCATCGTCCACCTCGATCGAATCTATCGAGGAAATGCGCAGGCGGGGCAAGTCCGGCACCAGCTTGAGGATGCGCATGACCAGATCGCCCAGCCTCGGCGCTGCAGGCAGATCGGCCCCCCAAGAGGTCATGTCTACCCCGGTCAGCACCACTTCGTTGTAGCCCTGATCGACCAGCCGCTTGATCTGCTCCACAACGGCACCTGCAGGCACCGAGCGGGAATTGCCGCGCCCGTAAGGGATAATGCAAAATGTACAACGATGGTCACAGCCATTCTGCACCTGTACATAGGCGCGCGCGCGGGTGCCGAAACCGTCAATCAGGTGGTGTGCGGTTTCCGTAACGCTCATGATATCGTTGACCTGCACGCGGGCATTGCTGTTGGTCAACCCGGCCCAAGTGCCCGCTTGCATTTTTTCGCCATTGCCGACGATCACGTCGACCTCGTCCATGGCTGCGAAAGTTTCTGGCTCGATCTGGGCGGCGCAGCCGGTGACGATCAGGCGCGCATCGGGGTTTTCGCGCTTCAGCCGGCGGATTTCCTGACGTGCCTTACGTACGGCCTCGGCGGTCACTGCGCAGGTGTTGAGGATAACCGCATCCTTGATGCCAGCTTCGGAGGCGAGGCGCTTCATCGCCTCGGTTTCATAGGCGTTCAGGCGGCAGCCCTGGGTGGAAAACACGGGGGCCGACATCAGAGCGACTCCAGAAATTCTGCAGTGAGGGTTGCGTTGAATACATGTGCCGTCGGGCCGGTGAGCCACACACCGTCGTCCCGCCAGTCAACCAACAATGTGCCGCCGTCTGCCTCAATGGTCACGCGCCGCCCGACCAGCCCCTTCTCGGTAGCGGCAACGGCGGTTGCACACGCGCCGGAGCCACAGGCAAGGGTGATCCCGGCTCCTCGCTCCCAGACACGCATGCGGATCGTATCGGGTGCGGAAATATGGGCGAATTCAACATTGGTGGCCTGGGGGAACAATGGGTGATGTTCCAGCGTGCTGCCCCGCGTGGCAATGTCTTCGGCTTCTGCATCGGCGACAAAGAAAACCATGTGCGGATTACCCATGCCAATTGCCGAGGGTTTGCCGTCAATGGGCAACGCGGCGAGGTTGGTATCCATGGCCAGCGGCACTTCACGCCAGTCTTGCTGTGGTAGGCCCATATTGACCCAGATTTGTCCATCAACCTTTTCTGCATGCAAGATACCACGTTCGGTACGGATCGAAAGATACTCGCACCCCAGCGCGCCCATCACATAGGCTGAAACACACCGCGTGGCATTGCCACAGGCGCCAGCGGAAGAGCCGTCGCTGTTCCAGAAAGTGAGGTCAATATCCGCCACGTCCGAGCTGTGAATTTCGGCGAGCTGATCAAATCCGACGCCCGTGTGGCGGTCACCCAGGGCAGCGGCGAGTCGCTCGGAAGCGCGAGACGTATTGTCCCGGGAATCAATGATCACAAAATCATTGCCCGCCCCGTGCCATTTCATGAAATGGAGGCCCATATCCGTGTTATCCGCGCTCATAAGCCGCCATATACGCCTCCACGACAGGCTTTGCCAGTCACCGAGCGGATTTGTGCGATTTTCGCTTGACCCGCACCGGGTGCAAGGGTAGGCACGCGCTCGCAGTGGGCCGTTAGCTCAGTTGGTAGAGCAACTGACTTTTAATCAGTGGGTCGCAGGTTCGAATCCTGCACGGCTCACCACTTCACCCGAGGGATCGGAAACAAAAAACCGCTAGGCGAAAGCCCGTCGGTTTTCAGGGTTTGCATCAATTTGGTGCTGCGTCCCTGACCTGGATTTCAAGACTCCTGCACGGCTCAATTTCCGCTCCAAGGGGAAATGATGCGCATAAGAATTCTGTGAACGTTTTTCAAACCGTTCCGCGCTCAACCAAGCGCCTGTGCGCACCATTCCCGGATTGCTTGTGGCTCGGGCGCAACGGCCTCGGCCAGATTGTCTACGAAACTGTCAAACGCGGCACGACTGGGTCCACTGACGCCAACCAGAACCGGGATGTCCTCGGCAAGGGCGGCGGCAATTGCGCCGCAAAAACCACGCCCGCGTGCCTCCTCTGGGCCGAATTTGTTCAGAATGAACATCTCCACCCCATCAAGCGGCTGTTTTTCCACCTCAACCACGGCCCGGGCAATGGCGCCTGGGTCAAGCTTGCAGGCGTCGGAGCCTTCGCCCAGATCCTGGGTGATGGGGATCACCTCGCCGTCGGGCAGGACACGCACTGCCATCTCACAGGCGCAAGATCGGTCCTTTCCCGCGTCGGGCACTTTGACAATGCCGCTGAGTTTGACCCCATCGGCCTGTAGATCATTGGCCGCCTGGGTGATCAGCCGGTCGATCTCCCCCCGTTGGTGAGACGTGATAACGGCGATTTTCATCGGGTTTCCCTTGGTAAGGTGGTTAGCCAGTACTCCATGCGCGCGGTTGGCGCATACCAGCGGCCTTGACCACTTGTTTCACATATCCCGAAGGAAACTGCGCATAAAGAATATCCTTGGCGCCATGCTTGTCGGTTTGATATTTCTCGGCCAGGTACTTCAGCAAATGCCGCTGGTCCGGGGCGACGCCGTGGTCGGCGTATCCTTCGCGGACAAAATCTATCATTTCCCAGTGCTTGTCGCCGAGTTCGCCAAAACCTTCCCGCGCAGCGATATAGGCGGCAAAAGCTCGGCTCCAATGGTCCGGATTGGTGATATAGCCGTATTCGTCCACGGTCACGGTGCCCTCAGGAAGC